>JACDBD010000263.1 GCA_013695115.1 Actinomycetota bacterium
GGTCGACCGCGTACTCGCGGTCGCCCGGGGTGAAGCCCGCGCCACCGAGCTCGGCGGCGGGCGGCGGGTGCGCCGCAGCCGGGGTCAACTGCACGCCGAGCCCGGCCCGGTGGTGCAGACGGAGCGAAGCGGAGCCGTGCTCGGATGGCGGGACGGCGGAGCGGAGCGACCCATGAAGACGGACGGGTAGCGTCCCGCTTCATGACCGATCCCCACCTCGGCCGGATCGTCGTCACCGAAGACGAGCTCCAGCAGCGCGTGCGCGAGCTCGGCAAGGAGCTCACGTCCGATTACGGCGGTCGGCCGGTGCTCCTGGTGGGGGTACTGAAGGGGGCGTTCATGTTCATGAGCGACCTCGCCCGAGCGGTCGACCTCCCCGTCGAGTTCGACTTCATGTCGGTCGCGTCGTACGGCTCCGCCACCCGGACGAGCGGGGTGGTGCGGATCCTCATGGACCTCGACCTCGACCTCTCGGAGCGCCACGTCCTGATCGTCGAGGACATCGTCGACTCGGGCCTCACCCTCGCCTACCTGCGCAAGAACCTGGCCGCCCGGGGCCCGGCGTCACTCGAAGTCTGCGCGCTCCTCCTCAAGGAGGGCCTCCAGAAGGTCGATCCCGACATCAAGTACGTGGGTTTCCGGATTCCGCCGGACTTCGTCGTCGGTTACGGCCTCGACGTCGGCCAGCGCTACCGGAACCTGCCGTACATCATCGAATACACCGGTCCCGACGCCGAGTGACACGAACATGACCAACCCGCCAGGACCGCGGGTAACCTAGAAAGCCCGTCCCGCCTGGAGAACGCGTGCGCAAGCACCGCAGCACCATCGTCTACGTCCTCGTCGCCCTCGCGGGCGGCGTCCTGATCTGGCAGCTGTTCCTGGGGCGAGGCGACGGGCGCGAGCAGCTCGACATCAACGAGTTCTCGGCGCGGCTCGACGACGGTGAGGTCGCGGAGGCGACGCTCCTCGACCGCGACCACAAGCTCCAGGGTGAGCTCACCGACGGCACCAAGTACGAGGTGAAGTTCCCCGAGGAGTACACCGACGAGATCACCGACCAGGTCCGCGACGCCGACGTCGCGAAGTTCGGCGTCGACGCCCAGAAGGCGAACCGGTGGGTCGACTTCCTCTGGAGCTTCCTGCCGATCATCCTGATCCTCCTCGTCGTCTTCTGGTTCCTCAGCCGTTCCCAGGGCGGCGGCGGCGTCATGCGCTTCGGGAAGTCCCGGGCCAAGCCGGTGTCGAAGGACCAGCCCAAGACCACGTTCGCCGACGTCGCCGGCCTCGACGAGGCGGTCGAGGAGCTGGTGGAGATCAAGGACTTCCTCGAGTCGCCGGCGAAGTTCGTCGACATGGGGGCGAAGATCCCCAAGGGCGTGCTGCTCTACGGGCCGCCCGGGACGGGCAAGACGCTCCTGGCCAAGGCGGTGTCGGGCGAGGCCGGCGTCCCGTTCTTCTCGATCAGCGGCTCTGACTTCGTCGAGATGTTCGTCGGGGTGGGCGCGTCACGCGTGCGCGACCTTTTCGAGCAGGCGAAGGAGGCTGCGCCCGCGATCATCTTCATCGACGAGATCGACGCCGTCGGTCGCCACCGCGGCGCCGGCCTCGGCGGTGGGCACGACGAACGCGAGCAGACGCTCAACCAGATGCTGGTCGAGATGGACGGCTTCGACCAGAAGGCGGGCGTGATCCTGATCGCCGCGACCAACCGTCCCGACATCCTCGACCCCGCGCTGCTCCGCCCCGGTCGCTTCGACCGCCAGATCGTGGTCGACCGCCCCGACCTCGAGGGGCGCAAGGCGATCCTGCGCGTGCACGCCCGTTCGAAGCCGCTGGCCGAGGGCGTCGACCTCGACGTCATCGCCCGGCGCACCCCCGGCTTTACCGGCGCCGACCTTGCCAACCTGATGAACGAGGCCGCGCTGCTGGCAGCCCGCTTCGACCTCAAGCTCATCGGCACCCACCAGCTCGAGGAGTCGATCGACCGCGTCATGGCCGGGCCGGAGCGTAAGAGCCGGTTGATCTCCGACCGGGAGAAGCGCGTCATCGCGTATCACGAGGGTGGGCACGCACTCGTCGCGCACGCTCTCCCGAACACCGACCCGGTACACAAGGTGTCGATCATCCCGCGAGGTCGGGCGCTCGGGTACACGCTCACGCTGCCGCTCGAGGACAAGTTCCTCGTGACCCGCAGCGAGCTCGTCGACGAGCTGTCGATGCTGCTGGGCGGGCGCAGCGCCGAGGAGCTGATCTTCGCCGACCCGACGACCGGCGCGCAGAACGACATCGAGCGGGCCACCGCCATCGCCCGCCAGATGGTGATGGAGTACGGGATGAGCGACACACTCGGGCCGCTGCGCTTCGGCCAGCCCCGCGGAGAGGTGTTCCTCGGACGCGACCTCGCCAATACACCCGACTACTCCGACGAGGTCGCCGCCAGCATCGACTCCGAGATTCGCCGGCTCATCGAGTCGGCCCACCAGAAGGCGCACCACATCCTCGAGACCAACCGGGAGGTCCTCGACCACCTCGCGAACGAGCTGATCGCCAACGAGACGCTCGAGACCGACCGGGTGCAGGACATCTTCACCGCGGTGCAGCCGTGGACTGCCGTGCCCGAGTCGGGCGCGGGCCGGGCATCGTCGGCCGCCGCGAGTCAGGCCACCCCGAAGGCGGGTGGACCCAAGCGGTGACCGAGCAGCCGCTCCACGCCGTCACACCCGCCGGCGAGGCCGAGCCGACCGGTGCGATCGACAAACCGCGGGTCGAGCAGGCGGTGCGCGAGATCCTCGAGGCGATCGGCGAAGACCCGGATCGCGACGGGCTGCGCTTCACGCCCCGGCGCATCGCCGACATGTACGAGGAGATCTTCGCCGGCCTCCACGACGATCCCTCCCGTCACCTCGTCACCACGTTCGAGGCCGAGCACGACGAGATGGTCATGGTGCGCGACATCCCGCTGGTGAGTCACTGTGAACATCACCTCGTTCCATTCGCCGGTCGTGCGCATGTGGCATACATCCCGGGCGACGACGGCCGCATCACCGGCTTGTCGAAGCTGGCCCGGCTGGTGGACGGGTTCGCCAGACGCCCCCAGGTGCAGGAGCGGCTCACGACCCAGATCGCCGACGCGCTCATGAGGGCTCTCGAGCCGCTCGGAGTGTTCGTCGTGATCGAGGCCGAGCATCTCTGCATGACGATGCGGGGGGTCAAGAAGCCCGGCTCGCTCACGATCACGTCGGCGGTGCGGGGGATCTTCAAGGACAACCCCGCCACCCGGGCGGAGGCGATGAGCTTCGTGGGCCAGCCTGGGCTGCGTCCGTAGGCGGAACCCCCGACCCGCCGTCGGCGTTCCTCTACCGTGAGGGTGATGCGCCGGGTCGTCGTCGGGCTCGTGGTGTTGGTCGTGCTCGGGGTCGGGTGCGACTCCAGCCCTCGTGACGGGGCGAACGGGGTAGAAGGTCCTGGCGGCGAGGATTTGCCGGGCCGTCCCCCTTTGCCGGATGGGCGCGAGCGCCCCGGCGCCGAGGACGTCCTGGCTCCTTCGCCCGAGGCGCTCGAGGCGTGCCGGGCAATCTCCAGCGAGGAAGAGGCGATCGAGCGCTGCCTCCGGGCGGTGCGCGGGTACCCGGACCCGCTCACAAACCTTCCATAACCGCCTCCCCGCCGCCGGAAGTCGACTGAGACCGACGGTACGCTGCGGCCCGTGTTCACCTGGGGGGACGTGTGCGGGGCGCGACCAGCGGTAATGGGGGTCGTGAACGTGACCCCCGACTCGTTCTCCGACGGCGGCCGCTGGTTCGACCCCGGCCGAGCCGTCGCCCACGGCCTCGAGCTCGTCGCCGACGGAGCCGATCTCCTTGACGTCGGCGGTGAGTCGACCCGTCCCGGCGCCGAGCCCGTCCCCGCCGGTGACGAGCGCCGACGAGTCGTGCCGGTGATCGAACGTCTCGCGGCCGAGTCGGGGGTGCCGGTGAGCGTCGACACCACCAAGGCCGAGGTCGCGGCAGCGGCGATCGAGGCGGGTGCGACGATCGTCAACGACGTCTCCGCCGGTCGCCTCGACCCCCGGATCCTCGAGGTCGTGGCTGGCGCCGGCGCCGGCTATGTCGCGATGCACATGCTGGGCGAGCCCCGCACCATGCAGGACGACCCGCGCTACGACGATGTCGTCAGCGAGGTCGGTGACTTCCTGGTCGACCGGCTCGCGGTCGGGCGCGCCGCCGGGATCGACGACAGCTCCCTCGCCGCCGATCCGGGGATCGGCTTCGGCAAGACGGTGCGCCACAACCTCGAGCTGCTGGCTCGACTGCACGAGCTGGTGGCGCGGGTCGAGGTGCCCGTCCTCGTCGGGACGTCACGCAAACGCTTCATTGGTGCGGTGCTCGGGACCGACGGGCGCGACCTGCCCGACGATCAGCGCGAGGAGGGCACGCTCGCGACCGTCGTCTGCGCCCTCGACCGGGGGGCCCGCGTCGTGCGGGTGCACGAAACGCGCCCGGCCGCGCACGCAGTGCAACTCCTCGACGCTATGCGAACGACCGAGGCGGCTGCGTGAGGGGCCGCTGGGCCCAAGGTCTCGAGCCCCGCTACTTCTCCTGGATCATCAAGGACCGCCTCGCCGCGTCGGAGCGGCCCGGGGGGTTCGCCCGCAACCACCGCAAGGTCCGACGCCAGGAGGAGCTCATCTGGCTCGCGGGCCACGGCTTCACCCATGTGCTGTCGCTGCTCGACTCGACCCACAACCTCCACGCCTACGAGGAAGCGGAGATCGCGTACGAGCATGAGCCGCTGGGCCGCCACGACGAGATGGGCGAGCGACTCGGCACGATCTACTCCACCATCGCAGGCTGGCTCGACCATCCCCTCGAGCGCGTGCTCGTGCACCACGAGGAGTTCGGTGACCGCATCCTCGGCGTGATGGCGGGGTACCTGCTCTACACCGGCCTCGTGAGCGAGGGACCGCACGCGATCGTCATCATGGAACGGATCACCGGCCGCCAACTCGGCTCGATCGGACGCGAGATCGTTGCTGTCACCCTCGACGAGAAGATCCTTCGCGCCACCTGATCCGTAGCTAAGGCGCGTGATCGAAACGCGTCGTCCCCGGGTACAGTGGTCCTCCCCCGACGTCCTCCCGAGGCGAGTCAGCACCGAATGAACGACCGCATCGTCATCGCCGGGCTGCGCGAGCTCGGAGTGCACGGCGTGCTCCCCGAGGAGCAGACGCGCCCCCAACCCTTCGAGGTCGATGTCGAGCTCACCGTCGACCTGGCCGAGCCGGGTGAGAGCGATGCGCTCGACGACACCGTCGACTACTCCGCCGTCTCCGAAGCCGTCAGCCGGGTGGTCAAGTCAGAGCAGTATCACCTGCTGGAGCGGCTCGCGTCGCGCATCGCGGAGGTGTGCAAGTCCGACCCGCGGGTCACGGCGGTCACGGTCACCGTGCGCAAACTGCATCCCCCGGTGCGGGCGATGGTCGACCACGTCGCGGTCCGGGTCGAGCGATGAGCGCCCCGCGCCGCGCCTACCTGGGTCTGGGCTCGAACGAGGGCGATCGTCTGGTGCTCCTCCAGGACGCGATCGATGGCCTCGGCGCGACGCCGGGCGTGAAGGTGGCGGACGTGTCGCCGGTCTACGAGACCGAGCCGGTGGGCGGGCCGCCCCAGGGCGAGTACCTCAACGCGGTCGTGGCTGTCGACACCACCCTCTCGCCGCGCGACCTGCTCGACGTCGCCAAGCGCCTGGAGGGCGACGCAGGCCGGGATCCGGCGGGGGAGCGCTGGGGCCCCCGGCCGCTCGACATCGACATCGTCCTGGTCGGCCACGAGCTGGTGAACGAGCCCGACCTGGTGGTCCCGCACGAGCGCCTGTTCGAGCGCCACTTCGTGCTCGCCCCGCTGGCCGACCTCGACCCCGCCCTGGCGGTCGTGCCCCGCGGCGGGTGGCGAGGGGTGGAGCGGACCACACTATTGTTGAGCCTGCCAGCGACTCAGTAGTCCGGGACCCGGTGACGGGCCCGGAACGAAAGGTTCGACGTGGACGACAACAGTCCCGGGCGCCTCGCGATCGTGGGGCCCGGCCGGGCCGGCACCGCCCTTTCGCTCGCGCTGGTCGCGCGCGGGTGGACGGTGACCGCCGTCGCCGGCCGTTCGCCCGAGGCCGAGTCGACCCGGCGGGTGGCGGTCGCGCTCGACGCTCGTCCCGTTCCCGCCTCCGACGCCGGTCGGGACGCCGACCTCGTGATCGTGGCCACGCCCGACACCGCGATTGCCGGCGCCGCGGCCGGCCTGGCACCGTCGCTGCGCGAGGGTGCGCTGGTCCTCCATCTCTCGGGCGCGCGCACGCTGCACGAGTTCGATGACCTGCTGCTCGCCCGGCCCGAGGTCGCGGTGGGCTCGCTGCACCCACTCCAGTCACTCCCGTCGGGTGAGGTCGGGCGAGCCCGCCTCCCCGGGTCGTGGTGCGCGATCGACGGCCCCGACTCGGTCGAGCGGATCGCGCTCACACTGGGGATGCGCCCGTTCCGAGTCGACGCCGCCGACCGGATGCGCTACCACGCCACGGCCTGCGTCGCTTCCAACCACCTCGTGGCCCTGCTGGGCCAGGTCGAGCGGCTCGCCGCCGACGCCGGCGTGCCCTTCGAAGCATTCCTGCCGTTGGTGCGGGCGACGCTCGACAACGTCGACGACCTGGGCACCGCTGGTGCGCTCACCGGCCCGGTCGCGCGCGGTGACGCCGCCACCGTCGCCGCCCACCTCGACGTCCTGCCGGCGGAGGAGCGCGCCGCGTACCGCGCCCTGGCCGAAGCCGCCCTGCGACTGGCCGGACGCGAGGACCACGCCGAGCTGCAATCGCTCCTGAGCGGCGAGGTTGTCGGGTGAAGACCATCGAACGCATCGCCGAGCTCCGCGCCGCGTGCGAGACAGCGCGCCACGGTGGCCAGACGGTCGGGCTCGTCCCCACGATGGGCTACTTCCACGAGGGCCACCGTTCGCTGATGCGCGCCGCCCGGGCGGCCGACGGACTCGTGGTCGTGACGATCTTCGTGAACCCGCTCCAGTTCGGCGCCCACGAGGACCTCGACGGCTATCCCCGCGACCTCGCCGGTGACACCGCCGCCGCCGAGGCCGAAGGCGTCGACGCGCTCTTCACTCCCAGCCAGGCCGAGATGTACCCCGAGCCGACCCGCACGACCGTCCACGTCGACGGCCTCACCGCCGACCTGTGCGGTGCCGCCCGTCCCACCCACTTCGACGGCGTGACCACGGTGGTGGCGAAGCTGTTCTCGATCGTGGGCCCGTGCACCGCCTACTTCGGTCGCAAGGACGCGCAACAGCTCGCGGTCGTGCGCCGCATGGCAGCTGACCTCAACCTCCCGGTCGACATCGCCGCTTGCCCGCTCGTGCGCGAGCCCGACGGGCTGGCGATGTCGAGCCGCAACGCCTATCTCTCCGCCGAAGAACGGCGGGCCGCCACGGTCCTGTCGAGCGCGCTGCGAACCGCCGCCGACGCGGTCGGGGCGGGTGAGCGCGACCGCGTCGCGATCACCCGCTTGATCGAGGCCACGGTTGCGACCGAGCCTCTCGTCGCGCTCGAGTACGGCGAGGTCTGCCGGGGCACCGATCTCGCAGTCGTCGACCCGATCGACGGCGAGATGCTGATCGCCGTCGCCGCCCAGGTGGGCCGAACCCGCCTCATCGACAACGTCACCATCACGATCGCCGGCGCCGAGGTCACGACCGACCTCGGGGTCACAACTCAGGAAAGCGAGCTCTAGATGCATCGCACCATGATGAAGTCGAAGATCCACCGGGCCACGGTGACCGGCGCCGACCTCAACTACGTGGGGTCGATCACGCTGTGCCCGCGGCTCATGGAGCTCGCCGACGTGCTCGAGCACGAGCAGGTCCACGTGCTCGACATCGACAACGGCGCCCGCTTCCAGACCTATGTCATGCGCGGCCAGCCCGGCGACGCCATCCTCAACGGCGCGGCGGCGCGGCTCGTCCACATGGGCGACCGCATCATCGTCATCACCTACGCGCAGTACGACGAGACCGAGCTGGAGTCGTACGAGCCGAAGATCGTGCACGTCGACTCGCGCAACCGCCCGACCGACGAGGACTTCCAGGCCCTCGACCGGGAGCTGCACGAACTGGCGCCGTAACTCCATTGGCGGATCGGTAGCCTGGGCGTGGTGACAGCGGCACAACCAAGCTCTTCTGGATCCACTTGGCGTCCGAGCGAGCGCTCGCGGCGCAGGTATCCTGCGCCGCAGCGGGCGAGGCAATAGAGCATGCCCGCGGGGTTCGATCTCGTCGTCCTGGGCAGCGGCGTTGCCGGCCTCTCGGCCGCGGTCCACGCCGCCAGTGCGGGCCAGTCGGTGCTCGTGCTCACCAAGGGCGAGCTCGCCCACTCCGCTACCCGCTACGCCCAGGGTGGCGTCGCGGCCGCGCTCTTCGACGACGACGATTCTCCCGAGCTCCACCTCTCCGACACCCTCGCCGCCGGCGCGGGCCTGTGCGACGCCGACGCGGTGCGCGTCCTCGCCACCGAGGGCCCCGACCGGGTGCGCGAGCTGATGGCCATGGGCGCCGAGTTCGACCGCACCGGTGACGGCGCGGCGGCCACCCTCGCCCTTGCCCGCGAGGGCGGGCACTCCGTTCCCCGGGTCGTGCACGCCGGCGGCGACGCCACCGGCGCCGAGATCGAGCGGGCGCTGGTCGAGGCCACGACCGCGACCGCCGCCGAGGTACGCGAGCGCTGGCTGGCGGTCGACCTCCTGGTCGAGGACGGGCGGGCCGCGGGCGTCCGGGCGATCGATCCGAGCGGCGCCGAGGTCGAGGTGCGCGCCCGCCACACGATGCTCGCGACCGGCGGCGCCGGGCAGTGCTTCGCGGTGACCACCAACCCCTCCCTGTCCACCGGCGACGGCATCGCGATGGCCCTGCGCGCCGGAGTGGCCGTCGCCGACGTCGAGTTCATGCAGTTCCATCCCACCGCGCTGCACCATCCGTCGATGCCCCGGCCGTTGCTGTCGGAGGCGCTGCGGGGCGAGGGAGCGGTGCTGCGCGACCAGCACGGGGTGGCGTTCATGGCCGACGAGCACCCGCTGGGCGACCTCGCGCCCCGCGACGTCGTCGCCCGAGCCATCGCCCGTCGGCTCATCGACCGCGGCCTCGACCACCTCTGGCTCGACGCCACCTCGATCGAGGGGTTCTCGGCGCGGTTCCCCACGATCTCGAACGCCTGCCACGAGGTGGGCCTCGATCCGACGCGCGACTGGTTGCCGGTCGCGCCCGCGGCCCATTACCTGTCGGGGGGCGTGTGCACCGACCTCGACGGCGCGACCACGCTGCCGGGGCTGTGGGCCTGCGGCGAAGCGGCTTGCTCGGGCGTGCACGGCGCCAACCGGCTCGCTTCGAACTCCCTGCTCGACGGGCTCGTGTTCGCCAAGCGCACCATCGACGCCATCGAGGCGGGCAAGGACGGTCCCGACGCGACCGGGGTGATGCGAGGGGTGACCGCCCGTGCGCACGCGCCGGCGGCCGCGGTGGCTCGGGGTGATGCCACCCGCACCGACGTGCAGCAGATCATGACCCGCGACGCCGGGGTGCTGCGCGACGCTGCCAGCCTCGAGCGCGCCGCCAAGGGCCTGGCGACGCTGCCGGGCCCCTCGTCACCGGACGTGCAAAACCTCATGACAGTCAGCGATGCGCTCGTGCGTGCCGCCATCGTCCGCCTCGAGTCGCGCGGGACGCACACCCGCCTCGACTTTCCCGAGCGCTCGAGCGAGTTCCTGGGCCGCTTCGTGTTCGCCGGCGGCGAGCCCGGCTTCGTCCCCCTCGCCGCTCCCGCCCCCGAGCCCGCCCGATGACTGATCTCGACCCGCCCATGATCGTCGTGCGCGACGTCGTGGAACGCGCGCTGGAGGAGGACCTGGGCGCGCTCGGAGAC
>JACDBD010000267.1 GCA_013695115.1 Actinomycetota bacterium
GAGCCCCGCAACGGGGTAAGGAGGACGGCATGGCTGACATCGGATTCGGAGTGTTCGCGCCCCAGGGGTGGAAGACCGAGCTTCGCTCCATGAAGGGCGCCGAGGCGCAGTGGGCGAAGTGCCGCGAGCTCGCGCTCCTCGCGGAGGAGCTGGGCTTCGATTCGGTCTGGGTCTACGACCACTTCCACAACGTCCCCGAGCCGTCGCACGAAGCGGTCTTCGAGTGCTGGACGACCATGGCCGCGCTCGCCGAGGCGACGAGCCGGATGCGGTTGGGCCAGATGGTGAGCTGCACCTCCTACCGCAACCCCGCGCTCACCGCCAAGATCACCTCCAGCATCGACGTGATCTCCGGCGGCCGGCTGGACTGGGGCGTCGGCGCGGGCTGGTACTGGCACGAGTACGAGGCCTACGGCTGGCCGTTCGAGGAGAACAAGGTTCGGATCGGGAAGCTCCAGGACGCGGTCGAGGTCGTGAAGGCGATGTGGAGCGAGCCCGAAGCCACCTTCGAAGGCAAGTACTTCAGCGTCAAGGGCGCTCAATGCGACCCCAAGCCCGTCCAGCAGCCCCACCCCCCGATCTGGATCGGTGGGGGCGGCGAGCAGCTCACCCTGCGGGTGGTGGCCCGTCACGCCGACTGCGCGAACTTCGGCGGCAAGCCCCAGGAATGGGCGCACAAGCGCGAGGTGCTCCAGCGCCACTGCAAGGACGTCGGCCGCGACGAGGACGAGATCCGTAAGACCATCAGCGGCGAGGTCCTGGTACGCCAGAAGGAGGACGACATCCGGGCGCTCGTCGACGCCGGCACGGCGGGATCACTCTGGAACGAGCCCTACGACTCCTGGGTCGCGGGCAACCTCGTCGGCACGCCCGAGCAGGTGTGCGAGAAGATCCGGGCGTACGTCGACCTCGGCTGCACCTACTTCGTGCCCTGGTGCTCGGACTATCCCGACGACACCACCCTGCGGCTGTTCGCCGAGCAGGTGATGCCCGAGTTCCGCTGACTCAGTCGCGGCGGGCGTGCTTTCCGAAGAAGTCGAGGAGGAGGTCGGCGGCGTTGATCTCGGTGGTCGTCTCGCCCAGTGGCCCGACCGGGATGCTCCCGGGCCAGGTGTGCCCGCCGCCGCTGACCGAGTAGAGCTGCACGTCGGTCTTCCCGTCGCAGCCCGAGTAGTCGGTGAGCTGCACGTGCTCGCTCACCATCTTGATCTTGGGCCGGGGCTTGCAGCCGTCGCGATCACCCCACTCGGCGACTGCCTCCTCGACCTGCGGGAGGATCCGATCCTGGAGCAGCAGGATGCCGAGGGGACCTCCGAAGTACGGGACGATCGCGTCCTGCTGGCCGTGGAAGGCGATCACCGGGACGCGCTCCTCGCTGGTGCAGGGGCCGAACTCGAGGCTGACGCCGGCGACGGGCGCGATCGCGGCCAACCGGCTCCCGAGGTTGCACCCCAGGTAGGCCGACATGCCGCCGCCGTTCGACATCCCCGTCGCGTAGACGCGGCGGGTGTCAATGCAAAGCGCCGCCGCCGCGGTGTCGATGAGGGCGCCGGTGAAGCCGACGTCGTCGGGGGAGGCGAGCTCGGGCAGGACGTTCCAGAGGCGGAAGCCCGCCAGGGTCTGCCCCTGGGGCGTGATGACGATGTAGCCACGCGCCGGGCCCTTCTCCTCCAGCTCGCTGTACACCGCCTGCTGTTCCGCGTTCGAGCCCAGGCCGTGGTAGTTGAGGACGAGCGGCAGCGGCTTCTCGCCGGTGTAGTCGTCGGGGACCGCGAGGCGGTACTCGCGGACGCCATCGGCGGTGGCGAGGGTCTCGGCGGTGACGCCAGGAGCGTGGGGCTGGCCACATCCGGCGGACGGATCCGGCTTCGGCTTGGCCGATGCCGGAGGCGCGGCCGCGACCAGGAGCGCGACCGCTGCGACCACCACGGTCAGGAGACGACGAATCGGCGTCACCGCGTCACTTGAACCAGATGCGCTGGTAGTCGCGACTCTCGGGATGCAAGAGGAGCGCGACGAGGGCGCCGTCGAACATCAAGGTGAGGATGATCGGGAACTCGAGGACGTCGATGCCGTACCAGAACAGGAGGAGCGCGACGCGGAAGACCGCCGCCGCGACCGCGAGGCCGTAGCCCCACTTCTGCTCGTTGGCAATCCCATACCCGCCGGCGGCGAGAGCCAGGCCGAAGAGGATGAGGATCGGGACCAACGAGATGACATCGAACACCGCGTTGACATAGAGCAGCAGCGTGGCGATGACGAGGGTCTGGGGCTGGGCCTGATTGAGGAAGCGACGTTCGTTCACTGACCCATTCTGGCCGACCCGACCACCTCCCGGGCGTAGGCCCGGTCGCGCCGGTGGGTCTCGAAGCCCAGCGACCGGTAGAGCCGGAGCGCGGGCTCGTTGGCGCCGTCGACGTAGAGCATGCCGGTGCGCACGCCCCGTTCGGCCAGCGAGGCGAGCCCGACGAGCGTCAACGCTCGTCCCAGTCCGGTGCCCTGGCGGGACGGGTCCACGCCGATCACGAAGATCTCACCCAGCGGGCCCTGCTCACCGGGCGAGGGTGGATGCACCTTGGTCCAGCAGAAGCCGGCGATGCCCTGATCGTCGACCGCGAGGAGAAAGCCGGCGGGGTCGAACCACGGCTCGGCCAGACGCCGCCGCAAGGTGTCCCGGATCCACCCGCCCTGCTCCGGGTGGTTGGCGAAGGCCCGGTTGTTCACCTCGAGCCAGGCGTCGTCGTCCTGGCCGGGAACGAACGTCCGGACCTCGGTGTCGGGTGGCCAGCGCGGTTCCTCTGACAGCGGAAGCGCGACCCGCATCTGCAGGAGATCGCGCTGCGGCGTGAATCCGGCCGCCCCGACCGCGTCGTCGTCGTCCTCGTCGGCGCCGAGCAGCCACAGCACCACCGGCCCTCCACCCTCGGCCTCCACGTGGTGGACGACCGCCCCGAGCAGCTCGGCCTCGAGCCCGGTGCCGCGCCGATCGGGGTGCACGACCAGCCCGACCGCCCAATGGGGAGGGGAGAAGCTGTCGCTGCGGGCCACGTGGGCGTAGCCGACCGCGTGCTCGCCGTCGGTGGCGAGGACGCCGGCCGACCCCGGGTGCCCACCGGCGTCGAGGTCGCGCCACACCGCGTCGTTGAGCGCCGGGTGGCCATCAGCGGCTTCGGCGGCGTCGTGGAGCCGCCCGATCGCGACCACGTCGGCGGGCGCCACCGGCTGGAGCCGCCGAAGGGTGGTCACGGAGGTCACGGTATCGTCCGCGTTTGTGCGGACGAGCGCCCCCGCAGGGGCGGTGCCGGGTATCCCGGCGCCGAGCGAGGGACCTATGTGATGGCGCGGCCTCGGGGAGCGAAGCAGCGCGCCGAGGAGGTCGTGCGCCGTCTCGCCGAGGAGTATCCCGGTGACGGGCGCGAGTTGTGCGCACTCGTGCACGACAATCCGTACCAGCTCCTCGTAGCCACCATTCTTTCGGCTCAGAGCACCGACGAGACGGTCAACAAGGTCACGCCGGGGGTGTTCGCGCGGTACCCGACGCCCGCCGACCTGGCCCACGCCGATCCCGAGGAGCTGGAGACCCTGATTCACTCCTCGGGCTTCTTCCGGTCGAAGGCGCGCAGCCTGATCGGGATGGCGAGGGCGCTCGAGGAGCGCTTCGGCGGCGAGGTGCCCCGCGACCTGGAAGATCTCGTGAGCCTGCCCGGAGTCGGGCGCAAGACTGCCAACGTGATCCGGTCGGTCGGGTTCGACCTGCCCGGCCTCCCCGTCGACACCCACGTCGGTCGGCTGGCCCGTCGCCTCAAGCTCACCGACCAGACCGACCCGGTCAAGGCCGAGCACGAGCTCAACGCGATCGTTCCCGCGGAGGAGCGGGGCCGGCTGTCGCTGCGCCTCATCCTCCACGGTCGCGCCGTCTGTATGGCCCGCCGCCCCCACTGCGACGAGTGCATGCTCGCCGACATCTGCCCCTCGGCGTTCAAGGTGGAGACACGGGTGGCCCGCCGCCGAACGGCTCGACCGGCCTGACGCTCAGCCGTCCTCGAGCGTGGCGATAGCCCGGTCGAGGGCGCGTCGCGCACCGAACAGCGACCGTTCCGCGGCATAGAGGTCGCCCGCGACCGCGGAGTCGAAGGTGTCGCGGTAACGGGAGGCGACCGCGACCACGCGCTCGGTCAGCTCCTCGAGCTGCGAACGCAGCGTCGACAGCTCGGCACGGTCCGACGACGACACGCCGCGAAGCCTGACGCCAGGCCCGGACGCGGGCAATTCGGAGGTCGGGACGAGGGTGCCCATTACGATGAAGGCGCTGATGAGCGTGCTCACGCGCCTCGATCTGCGCGCCTTCGACGGTGATCTCGCCGACGTTCTCGCCGTGCCCGCCCCGGCCGGAGAGGGGACAGCCGCGCTCGTGCGCGAGATCGTGGCCGCGGTCCGCGAGCAGGGCGATGCCGCGGTCCGGCGGCTGACCGTCCGCTTCGACGAGACCGTGCTGGGTGACCTTCGGGTCCCCCAGCGCGAGCTGGAGGAAGCGCTCGCGGGCGCGCCCCCCAAGTTCCGGGCGGCGCTCGACTACGCCCGCGACCGGATCACCACGCACCACGAGGCCCAGCTCGAGCACGAGGTACAGCTCGACAAGGACGGGATCACCGTCCGGGAGGTCGTCGTGCCGGTCGACCGGGCGGGTCTGTACGTACCCGGTGGCCGGGCGGCCTATCCGTCGACGGTGCTCATGACCGCGATCCCGGCCCGGGTGGCCGGCGTGCGCGAGATCGCCCTGTGCGTCCCCCCCGACCGCGACGGCAGGGTGGCGCGGCCCACCCTGGCAGCGGCGGCACTGGTCGACGTGGACGAGGTGTACCGCGTCGGCGGTGCCCAAGCGATCGCCGCCATGGCCTACGGAACCGAGAGCATCCGCCCCGTCGACGTGATCGTTGGGCCGGGGAACGTCTACGTGGCGGGAGCGAAGCGGGAGGTGGCGGGGGTCGTCGGCATCGAGTCGTTCGCCGGTCCCTCCGAGTTGGTCGTGGTGGCCGACGACTCGGCCCGCGCCGACCTCGTCGCCGCCGACCTGCTGGCCCAGTCGGAGCACGGTCCCGACGGCGCCGCCGTCCTGGTTACCTGGAGCGAGGCCGTGATCGCGGCGGTCGACGTCGCCCTCGACCAGCTGCTCGAACACGCCCAGCGGCGCGAGGAGATCGACGCGACCCTGGGGACCGGCGGCCGGGCCGTGCTCGTCGACGGACCGGAACAGGCGATGGCGGTGGCGAACGTCATCGCTCCCGAGCATCTCGAGCTGATGACCGAGGAGCCCGAGTCGCTCGTCCCACTCGTGCGCAACGCCGGCGCCGTGTTCTGCGGTCCATGGGCGCCCGCGGTGGTGGGCGACTACGTCGCGGGCGTGAACCACGTGCTCCCGACGGCGCGCACCGCACGATTCGCCAGCGCGCTGCGCGTGGCCGACTTCCAGAAGCACGTCCACGTGGTCACCCTCGACGAGGCTGCGTTCACGACGGTCGCGCCGCACATGCGCGCCCTGGCCGACATCGAAGGCCTCGACGCCCACGGCCGCTCGGTTGCCCTGCGTCAGGACAACCCGTGAGCGGCGACGCGCCGGTGCAACCCCGCGACGGCCTGCGCGAGCTCACCGGCTACCACTCGCCCCAGCTCGACGTGGCTGTGCGCCTCAACACCAACGAGAGCCCGTACCCGCCGCCGCCCGGGTTCGTCTCGGCCTGGCTCGACGCGCTCGGCGGCGTTCCCCTCAACCGCTACCCCGACCGCGCCGCCCGCGATCTGCGCACGGCGCTGGCGCGCCACCTCGGCCAGCCGGTCGAGCGCCTGTTCTGTGCCAACGGCTCCAACGAGGTGCTCCAGACGCTGCTGTTGACGTACGGGGGCGCGGGACGGCGGGCGGCGGTGTTCGAGCCGACGTACGCGTTGCACTCGCACATCGCCCGTATCACCGGCACCGAGGTCGTGGTGGGGGAGCGGCGCGAGGACTTCACGATCGACCCGAGCGCGGCGGCGCAACTCGTCGAGGACGCGCAGCCCTCGGTGGTGTTCGCGTGCAGCCCCAACAACCCCACCGGCACGGTGGAGCCCTCGGCCACGATCGAAGCCCTGCTCGGTGCCACCGCCGGCCTGGTCGTGGTGGACGAGGCGTACGGCGAGTTCGCCGGCGACACCGCGATGAGCCTCGTCGGCGACGACGGCCGTCTCGTCGTGGCGCGCACGTACTCGAAGGTGTGGTCGATGGCCGCGCTGCGGCTGGGTTTCTGTGTGGCGCCTCCGGCCGTGGTCGAGGAGCTGGAGAAGGTGGTGCTGCCGTACCACCTGGCGGTGCCGACCCAGCTCGCCGGCCTCCTCGCCCTGCGCTTCGGAGGCGAGATGGAGGCGCGGGTCGAGCTGCTGGTGCGGGAGCGCGGCCGGCTCGTCGAGGCGCTCGGGGCGTTCGAATCGCTCACCGTGTACCCGTCTGGTGCCAACTTCGTCCTGGTGCGGGTGGCCGGTGATGCGCACGGGCTGTGGGAGCGACTGGTCGAGCGGGGAGTGCTCGTCCGCGACTTCTCGAGCTGGCCTCGACTCGAGGGGTGCCTGCGTGTCACCGTCGGCACGTCCGACGAGAACGACGCGTTCGTCGCCGCCCTGCGCGGCGCGCTGCAGGAGGTGGCCGCCTGATGCCCGACTCGCCCGAGCGGCGCTCGCACCAGCACCGCGAGACCAAGGAGACCACCGTCGATCTCGTGCTCGATGTCGACGGGTCGGGTCAGGCGAGCGCGTCCACCGGGATCCCGTTCTTCGACCACATGCTCGAGCAGCTGGGCAAGCACGGCGGCTTCGACCTGAAGATCGAAGCGCAGGGTGACCTCGAGATCGACCTCCATCACACCATCGAGGACGTCGGCATCGTGTTGGGCACCGCCCTCACCGAGGCGCTCGGCGACAAGGCCGGCGTGCGCCGGTTCGCGTCGGCGCTGGTCCCGCTGGACGAAGCGCTGGTGCAGGTGGCGCTCGACCTCTCGGGTCGGCCCTTCCTCGTCTACGAGGTCGACCCGGTGTCGGAGTGGATCGGTACCTTCGACCCCCAACTCACCGAGGAGTTCTGGCGGGCGTTCGCGTTCGCGGCCGGCATCAACCTGCACCTGCGCTCGCTGTCGGGCCGGAACGGTCACCACGTCATCGAGGCGTCGTTCAAGGGCGTGGCCCGGTCGCTGCGCGACGCGGTCAAGATCGAGGGCACCGGCATCCCGTCGACCAAGGGCAATCTCTGAAGTTCGATTTCTATCCCGCGATCGATCTGCGGGACGGCAAGTGCGTGCGCCTGCATCGGGGCGACTTCGACGCCGAGACCGTCTACGACGACGACCCGGTCGCGGTGGCGCGGCGGTTCGCCGACGCGGGCGCACGGTGGATCCACGTGGTCGATCTCGACGCCGCCCGCACCGGTGTCGCCACCAACCTGGCGGTGATCGAGGCGGTGTGCGCGGCGGTCCCGTCCCGGGTCCAGGCAGGGGGTGGGGTGCGCAGCGCGGAGGCGGCCGGTGAGCTCCTGGCGTCCGGGGCGGCCCGGGTCGTCATTGGCACCGCCGCGGTCGAGCAGCCCGAGCT
>JACDBD010000291.1 GCA_013695115.1 Actinomycetota bacterium
CCGCGGCGGTGCGGATCTCGTAGCCGTCGAGGCGCGGGTTGCCGCTCGACGTGGTGCCGTGCGGGGTGTTGACCACGAGGTCGATGTCGCCGTCGAGGATCCGGGAGACGATGTCGGACCGGTCGTCTGCCACGTCGGGCGAAACCGCCGGCAGCTCCGACAGCTTGCTGGTCACCTCGGCCTCGACCCCGTTGCGGCGCAACACCTCGGCGGTGCCACTGGTAGCGAGGATGGCGAAGCCGAGGTCAGCGAGCCGTTTGACCGGAAAGATCATGTGCCGCTTGTCCCGGTTGGCCATCGACACGAACACCCGGCCCGAGGTGGGCAGCCGCCCGTAGGCGCCGGCCTGGGCCTTGGTGAACGCCGGCCCGAAGCGCGCGTCGATGCCCATCACCTCGCCGGTCGAGCGCATCTCCGGTCCCAGCACGGTGTCGACGCTCGTCCCGTCGACGGTGCGGAAGCGGTTGAACGGCATCACCGCCTCCTTGACCGCGACCGGGGCGTGCGGCGCGCTGTCGGCGCCGTCGCCGGACCCGGGCAGCATGCCCTCGGCGCGTAGCGCCGTGATGGTGTCGCCGAGCATCACTCGGGCGGCGGCCTTCGCCAGCGCGTACCCGGTGGCCTTGGAGACGAACGGCACGGTGCGGGAGGCGCGCGGGTTGGCCTCCAGCACGTAGAGCACGTCGCCGACGAGCGCGTACTGCACGTTGAGCAGGCCGCGCACGCCGATGCCGCGCGCGATCGCCTCGGTGGACCAGCGGATCCGCGCGATCTCCTCCCGGCCGAGGGTGATCGGGGGCAGCGTGCAGGAGGAGTCGCCGGAGTGGATCCCGGCCTCCTCGATGTGCTCCATCACACCGCCGAGGAACAACTCGTCGCCGTCGAACAGCGCGTCGACGTCGATCTCGACCGCGTCGTCCAGGAACCGGTCGACCAGGACCGGGTGCTCGGGCGAGATGTCGGTCGCGCGCGCGATGTAGCCGGCCAGCGCGTCGTCGTCGTAGACGATCTCCATCCCCCGACCGCCGAGCACGTACGACGGCCGCACCAGCACCGGGTAGCCGACCGCGTCGGCCACCCGCTTCGCGCCGGCAAAGGACGTCGCGGTGCCGTGGCGCGGGGCGGGCAGCCCGGCCTCGGCGAGCAGCTCCCCGAACGCTCCGCGGTCCTCGGCCAGGTGGATCGCCCGCGGCGGGGTGCCGACGATCGGGACGCCTTCGTCCTCGAGCGCCTGCGCGAGCCCAAGCGGGGTCTGGCCGCCCAGCTGCACGATCACCCCGGCCAGCGGGCCGGCCTGCTGCTCGGCGTGGATCACCTCGAGCACGTCCTCGAGAGTGAGCGGCTCGAAGTACAGCCGGTGCGAGGTGTCGTAGTCGGTCGACACCGTCTCCGGGTTGCAGTTGACCATCACGGTCTCGTAACCGGCGGCGGCCAGCGCCAGCGACGCGTGCACGCAGGAGTAGTCGAACTCGATGCCCTGACCGATCCGGTTTGGCCCGCTGCCGAGGATGACGACGGCAGGGCGCTCCCGCTGAGCCACCTCGGTCTCCTCGTCGTACGACGAGTAGAGGTACGGCGTGCGCGCGGCGAACTCGGCCGCGCAGGTGTCGACGGTCTTGTAGACGGGGCGCAGCCCGAGCGCGTGCCGCACCCCGCGCACGACGTCCGGGCGCAGGCCGCGCAGCTCGCCGACCTGCTGGTCAGACAACCCGTAGCGCTTCGCCTCCCTCAGCACCTCGGGAGTCAGCTCGGGCGCCACGCGCACGCCGGTCGCAACCTCGTCGAGCAGCTGCAGCTGGTCGAGGAACCAGGGGTCGATGCGGGTCGCGGCGTGCAGCTCCTCGGTGGTCGCACCCGCTCGTACGGCGTCCATGACCAGCCGCAGCCGGACGTCGTGCGGGGTGCCGACCCGAGCCAGCAGGTCGTCCCGGTCTCCCGGCGGGTCGGCCCAGGAGAACGGGGCGTCGCGGCTCTCCAGCGAGCGCAGCGCCTTGTTGAGCGCCTCGGTGAAGTTGCGCCCGATCGCCATCACCTCGCCAACCGACTTCATGTGCGTGGACAGCCGGGGGTCGGCTGCCGGGAACTTCTCGAACGCGAACCTCGGCACCTTGACCACGACGTAGTCGAGGCTCGGCTCGAAGCTCGCCGGGCTCTGCTCGGTGATGTCGTTGGGGATCTCGTCCAGGGTGTAGCCGAGGGCGACGCGCGCCGCGATCTTCGCGATCGGAAAGCCGGTCGCCTTGCTGGCGAGCGCGCTGGAGCGGGAGACCCGCGGGTTCATCTCGATGACGACCAGCCGGCCGTTGACCGGGTCGACCGCGAACTGGATGTTGCAGCCGCCGGTGTCGACCCCAACCTCACGGATCACACCGATCGCCACGTCGCGCATCCGCTGGTACTCGCGGTCGGTCAGCGTCATCGCGGGCGCAACAGTGATCGAGTCTCCGGTGTGCACGCCCATCGGGTCGAGGTTCTCGATCGAGCAGACGACCACGACGTTGTCCGCGCGGTCGCGCATGACCTCGAGCTCGTACTCCTTCCAGCCGAGCAGCGACTCCTCGAGCAGCACCT
>JACDBD010000308.1 GCA_013695115.1 Actinomycetota bacterium
GCTCACGCCCACCCTCACGGACACCCCGCCGCCCCGCCCACTCCTCGCACTCCTGGACGACCCCGACATCACCGTCGTAGAAGCGGCGGCATGGGCCCTCGGCGAGTTAGGCGAGCCGGCCCGAACCGCGGGCGCGGTCCCCGCCCTCGGACTCGTGGCAGCCGATCACGACGACCCGATCGCACGCGAGGCCGCGGTCGCGGCGCTCGGCGCCCTCGGCGACCCCGCCGGCCTCTCCGCCATCCTCGCCGCGTGCACCGACAAACCCCCAGTACGCCGCCGCGCCGTGCTCGCGCTCGCCCCCTTCGAAGGCCCCGAAGTAGACGCGGCCTTAGACAAGGCGCTCCAAGACCGCGACTGGCAAACAAGACAGGCAGCCGAAGACCTGCGCGGCTGACTCACTGCCGTGCGGCGACCGGAGGGAGCGCAGGTCGCTCGCCAGCGAGCGAACGGCCCGCGGGCCGGGTATCCCGGCCCGCAGCGAGCGAGCGAGACAAGGAGGAGGGCGGGGTCCCCGGCGGCGAGCGTCCCTCGGTGCTGCCGCCCACAGACTGGTTAGCGGCCGCCCCCGACCTTGCCCATGAACATCTCCTTGAGCCGGTCGAACGACTCGAGGCACCGGCCGGCGCCGAGCACGACGCACTCGAGCGGGGTCTTGTCGAGGTGGACCGGGATGCCGCACTCGTTGTTGACGCGAGTGTCGAAGCCCCGCAGCATGGCGCCGCCGCCGACGAGGTGGGCGCCCTCGAGGAGCAGGTCCTGGGCGAGCTCGGGCGGCGTCTGCGCGAGCGCGTTGACGATCGTCGCGATGATCGCCTTGACCGGCTCTTCGAGGGCCTCGCGCACCTCCTCGGGCGTCAGCACGATCACCTTGCCCGCGCCGGTCGAGAGGTCGCGGCCTCGGACCTCGACCTTGAATTCGTCGGGCGTGGTGAAGGCCGACCCGATCGCGAGCTTGATCTCCTCGGCGGTGCGCTCGCCGATGGCGAGGCCGTACTCCCGGCGCACGTGCGCCTGGATCGCGGCGTCCATGTCGAACCCGCCGACCCGCACCGCCTCGAGGGCGACGACCCCGCCCATGGAGATGACCGCGACCTCCGACGTTCCGCCGCCGATGTCGATCACCATGTTCCCGAGGGGCTCGTGGATCGGGAGCGACGCCCCGATGGCGGCGGCCATCGGCTGCTCGATGAGGAATGTCTGGGCGGCGCCGGCGCGCCGGGCGGCCTCGAGCACGGCCCGCTGCTCGACGTGCGTGATCGCGGACGGCACGCAGATGAGCACCCGGGCGCGGTACAGGCGCGACACGCCCGCCTGCTGGAACAACAGCCGGATCAGCCGCTGGGTGATCTCGAAGTCGGTGATCGCGCCACCGCGGAGTGGACGCACGGCCACGATGTAGCCGGGCGTGCGGCCGATCATGCCCCACGCTTCCTGGCCGATGGCAAGCACGTCCTGTGTGCGCGTGTTGAGCGCGATCACCGTCGGTTCGTTGACGATGATGCCCTGCCCACGCGCGTACACAAGCGTGTTCGCGGTGCCGAGGTCGATGGCGAGGTCCTTGGCCAGTGCCCTGCCTGCCTACTCGTCGTTCCCGGCGCTGGTGTCGCCGGTCGGGTGGCGCCGCTGCTGGTCGCTCCGAACCGCGTCGTGGGGCGGGGGCGCGACCCGGGTACCGGAGTCGGGTGAGATCGCGGTGCGGGTGCGCGAGAAGTGGTCGATGCTGGCGTCCATCGTCCGCGGCCCACGCTGACTGCGCTGGCGCAGGAGCACGACTGCGATCCCCACCGCACTGACGCCCACGACGATCAACAGGTACGCCACGCCGCCGGCCTACGCCACACCGCGGCCGGGCGCGGACGCACCACTGGGCTCGCGGACCGGGCGGACCTCGTGCGAGCAGGTGGCCCAGTCGGAGCCGCCGGCCCAGTGCTCGCGCTTCCAGATCGGGACCGTCTCCTTCAGCGTGTCGATGCAGAACCGGGCTGCCTCGAACGCCTCGGCTCGGTGGGGAGCCGAGGCCACAACGACGACCGACGCTTGCGACAGCTCGAGATCGCCGACCCGGTGGAGCAGCGCCAGCCGGGCGACGTCGGGCCAACGCCGGCGCGCTTCGGCCGCCACGTCACCGAGGCGCCGGGTGGCCTGCGCCTCGTACGCCTCGTACGTCAGCCCGGTGACACCGGCGCGTCCCTCCGAGTGGTCGCGCACGATCCCGGTGAAGCACACGACCGCGCCGCACGAGGGCGTCGTTGCCCATGCAGTGGCATCGTCGATGGAGAGCGGAAGTGGCGTGAGCCCTACCCAGTCGGCTCCGGCGGGCGGCATGATGGTCATCGTAGTGAACGACGGCTCCCACGGCCCATGGCGGCGCGAGGGCGAGGCAATCCGCCACAACACCGTCGGTACAGTACGAACGTGCCCGACCACGACGACGAGGACGACGGCGCGAGCGGGCCGCCGCCCGACCCGCTGGACCGGCTCTGGTTCCATCCCAGCGAGCTGCGCTCGTTCGTCGGTCCCTCGACGCGGTCGACGCGCGGGCGTGAGCACCGTCGCAGCGCGTTCGTCGGCCTGGCCGCGGCCGGCGCGCTCGTGGCCGCAGCGGGCCTGGTCGTGATGTCGGGAGTACTCGACTCCGGTGACGACACCACGCTCACCGGTGGAATCGACGCCCCGGGGGGTTACGCGGCCGCCCGGGTAGCCGCCATCACGGGGGCGAGCATCGTGACGGTGCAGGTCACGCGAGTCGACGGCACGACCACAGCGTCCGGAGTGTGCATCGACGACGAGGTCGTGCTCACCAGCGCGCACACGTTAGAAGGCGCGACTGCCGTGACCGTCGTCGCGCCCGGTGAGACCGCGCTGCCCGCGGTCGCGGCGGGCGCGGACCCCGAGACCGACCTCGCGCTGCTCCGGGTCGACGCGCTCACGGTGCCCGCCGCTCGTCAGGGATCGTCGCGCGACCTCCGCGAGGGACACGCCGTGCTCGCGGTGGCGACCGGCACCCGATCCAAGCCCCAGTGGGTCAGCGTCGGGACGGTTGCCGGGCTCGACGAGTTCGTGGTCACCACCTCCGGAACGGTCATCGTTGGGCTCATCGACACCGGGACGAACGCCGGTCGGCGACACTCGGGCGGGGCGGTGTTCGACGAGCGGGGCCGACTCGTCGCCATCCTCACCATTCCCGGCGGTGCGTCGTCCTCAGGCTTGGCGATGCCGATCGACACGGCACGCGACGTCGTCGAGCAGCTCGAGGCCACCGGGAGCGCGGCCCATGCCTGGCTCGGTGTCACGGGCACCGACGACACCGAACGGGCGGGCGGCGGCGCGCGGGTCGAGCGGGTGTTGCCGGCGAGCCCGGCGGAGAAGGCAGGCCTGGCCCCCGGGGACGTGATCGTCGCGGTCGGCGACGGCGAGTCCACGACGGCGGTGTCGAGCATGGCCGACCTCATGGCCGAGGTCCGTGACCGCCGCCCCGGCCACTCGCTCGAGCTCACCGTCCTGCGCGAAGGCGCAAAGCGCCACATGCCGGTCTCCCTGAGCCACAAGACGAGCCCCGACGACACCGACCTGCTCACGACCACCACGACCGTCGCGGCCGCGCAGTCGTGATTTGTGGCGGTTCCCGGTCCCCGCGACGATGTTGAGATGACGCCGCGACTCGAGGAGCTCGAGGACGCCGATCGCGAGCTGCTGAACGCGGTGCAGTGGGACTTTCCGCTCGATCCCCGCCCGTACGCGGTGCTGGCGGACCGCCTCGACGTGTCGGAACCCGACGTGCGCGACCGGGTGGCGCGGGTCAAGCAGCTCGGAGTGCTCCGTCAGCTGTCGGCCATCTTCGACACCCGCGCCCTCGGGTACAGCTCGGCCCTCGTCGCGGCCAAGGTCGAGCCTGATCGCGTCGACGACGCCGCCGACGTCATCAGCCGCCACCCGGGCGTGAGCCACAACTACAAGCGCAACCACGCCTACAACCTCTGGTACACGGTGGCGGTGCCGCCGGGCGAGGACCTCGACGACCACGTCGACGCCCTGCACCGCCAGTCCGGGGCGCTCGTCACCCGCAAGCTGCCCACGCTGAAGTTGTTCAAGATCGGCGTGAAGCTCGACATGACCGGCAAGACCGCCGCCGACGCCAAGGTCGAGGTGCTCGAGCACGAGCGCCCCGAGCGGCGCGCCGACATGCCCGCGCCCGATCTGTCCGACCTCGAGGTCGCGGCCATCCGCGTGACCCAGGAGGACCTGCCGCTGGTCGAGCGACCGTTCGCGGCCGAGGGTGAGCTCATCGGCTGCGACGAGGCCGGAGTGCTCGACCTCTTGCAGACCTTCAAGGAGCGCAAGCTCATGCGCCGGTTCGCGGCGGTGATGAATCACCGCAGCGCGGGCTACAAGGCCAACGCCATGGGTGTGTGGGCCGTCCCCGAGGACCGCCTCGACGAGCTCGGTCCGGCGATGGCCGGATTCGCCCACGTCAGCCACTGCTACCGGCGACCCACGTACGACGACTGGCCCTACTCCGTCTTCACGATGGTGCACGGCCACAACGCCCGCGACTGCGAGGACACCATCGCCGCCATCCGGGCCGAGACCGGCGTCGACGACTACGCGCTGCTCTGGTCGGTGAAGGAGTACAAGAAGGTGCGCGTGCGCTACTTCACCGACGAGTGGGACGCCTGGCGAGCCGAGCACCTGGCCGAGGACGTCGCCTGAGCCTGTTCTTGCGTCGCAAAACCACGTGGGACGTGTGTTTGCGACGCCAAAATGGTCAGCGGCGGCGGTGGCGGCGGCGCAGGAGCACACCGGCCAGGGTTCCGAACACGACCGCCACCGCTCCCAGCACGACGTAGCGCGATGTGGGGGATGTCGGCGCCGGGAGCGAGTCGACTCCCTCGAGGATCGCCTCCTCGTTGCTGCGCTGCGGGCGCCATCCTTTCGCTTCCAATCGATCGTTGGCGATGACCCACGGGTGCACGAGATAGGGCACGACCGTGGGCGGCACGTCGCCCAGGCCGGTCGACCACAGGCGCGCCAGGATGCGCTCGAGCAGCTCGGCCGGCAGCGGGGGCACGAACGACCGCGGCAGCAGCGCGCGCAGCTCGTCCTGGCTCAGCCAACCTTCGGCGGCGACGTTGTACACACCGGGCACGTCCTTCGAGACGGCGAGCGCGAGGGCGGACACGAGGTCGTCGACGTGCACCGCCTGCACCGGAGGCGTCGCTCCCCGCACCCGGAGGGGCGGCCGTCCGAGCAGGAGGCGCGACGGGAGCCGCTCCGCCCCCGCCCCGAGGACCGGCGCGGCTCGCAGGGTGGTGACGGTGACCGCGGGGTGCTCGTCGCCCCACTCGGCGAGCAGGCGCTCGACCTCGGCGGCCTGCACCGCGGGTGAGAACCCGGGGTTGGGGCGCAGCGGCTCGTCCTCGGTGAGCGGGACGGGGTTGTTGGGCCACGCTCCGTACACCGACGACGGCGAGACCCGGATGACCTTGTGCACGCCCACACCGGCGGCGGCGTCGAGGACCCGCCGGGTGCCATCGACATTGACCCGGGCCATCAGCGTCTCGTCGGAGATCGGGTCGACGACGGTCGCGAGGTGCACGAGCACGTCGACGCCCTCGAGCAACGGCTTGAGCTCGGCGCCGGCGATGTCGACGCGGTGGAACTCGAGGCCGCGGACGCGCCGGTGCGGGTCGCGCACGTCGAGACCGACCAGGCGCTCGACCGCGTCGTCACTGGCGAGTCGGGGCAGCAGGCGCTGGCCGACCAGGCCGGACGCGCCCGTGACCGCAACAGTGACCACGTCCATAGACTTGCCGCGTGACCGACCGCCCACAACCTGACGAGCCGGACAAGCCCGACGAAGGTGAGCCGGGGCTACCGGGCGTCCCGTTCGGACCGGGCGCGGCCGCGAGCTTCGACCTCGGTCAGTTGATGCGCATGCTCCAGTCGGAGGGCCCGGTCAACTGGGAGGTGGCGGGGCAGGTCGCGGGCTGGGTGGCGCTCGAGGGCGGCGCCGAGCCGCCGGTCGACCCGGCCGACCATGCGCAGTTCGACGAGCTTGCCCGGGCCGCCCAGACCCACGTGGTCGGCGAGACCGGACTGACCGCAACGTTCCGCGCTCCGCTCCGAGCGCTGGGGCCCAAGGAGTGGGCCGATCTCCATCTCGAGGCGCTGCGGCCGGTGCTCGAGGCGTTGGCCGCCAACCTCGGCGAGGTGATGCAGAGCGGCGGGCCGACCGAGGGCGAGCCGGAAACCAGCGAGGGCGCGGGCCCGTTCGGGACCGACCCGTTCGGCGGACTGCTGGGAATGCTGGCGCCCCTGCTGCTCGGGCTCCAGGCCGGCTCGATGATCGGGTACCTCGCCCAGCACGCGCTCGGTCGCTACGACCTCCCCTTGCCGACCGGCGACGAGCCCAGCCTGTGCTTCGTCGTCCCGAACGTGGTGGCGTTCGAGGAGGCGTGGTCGCTGCCCCGAGCCGACCTCCGCTTCTACATCGCACTCCACGAGGTGGTGCACGCGGCCGAGCGGTCGGTGCCGTGGGTCCAGGAGCGCCTGGTGCGGCTCACGACGGAGTACGTGTCGGCGTACGAGCTCGACACCGCCGCGTTCGAGTCGAAGTTCGGCGCGATCGACCCCAACGACCCGACGTCGCTCGGCGGGATCGCCGAGGACCCCGACGCGCTGCTCGGCGCGATGCAGTCGCCCCGCCAGGCGGAGGTGCTGGCTCAGATCCAGTCGCTCACCGCGGTGCTCGAGGGCTACGCCGATGCGGTCCTCGAGCGGATCGGCACCCGCCTCATCCCCTCGTTCGGCCAGATCCACGAGGCGATGAAACGCCATCGACTGGAGCGGGGGGAGGCGGAGCGATTCGTGCAACGGCTGCTCGGGCTCGAGCTCGAGCGCGAGCACTACGAGCGGGGCGAGGCGTTCTGCGCCGGGGTCGAGGAGCGTGCCGGCGTCGAGGGGCTCAACCGACTGTGGGAGGGCGAGAACATGCTCCCGACCCCGGCCGAGCTCGACGCCCCCGGCCTCTGGCTGGCCCGCATCGAGCTCCCCGAGTAACACGGGCGCATGAAGATCGGGGTCCTTGGTGCGGGAGTGATGGGCAGTGGGATCGCCCAGGTCACGGCGACGGCCGGCTACGAGACCGTCTGCTACGACGTCGACGACAAAGCACTCGCGCAGGGACGCGAGCACGTCACCACCGGGCGCTACGGCCTCGAGCGGGGCGTCGAGCGGGGCAAGCTCAGCCGCGCGGACGCCGATGCCGCGCTCGCTCACCTCACCTTCACCGGCTCGTTCGACGAGGCCGCCGCCACCGACCTCGTCATCGAGGCGGTGCCCGAGCGGCTCGAGCTCAAGGTCCGGGTCTTCCGCGATCTCGACCAGGCGGCACCGGCGGAGACGATCCTGGCGTCGAACACGTCGGGCTTCCCGATCATCGCGCTCGCGGCCTCGACCGACCGGCCCGACCGTGTCGTCGGATGGCACTGGGCGTCGCCGCCGGTCGTCATGCGACTGGCCGAGATCATCGTGACCCGCGACACCAGCGACGACACCGTCGGCACCGTCCGCGACGTCGCCGCCCGCTGCGACAAGAACCCGGTGGTGGTCAAGGACACCGCGATGGCGTGGGGATTCGTGACCAACCGGGTCTACTTCGCCATGATCGCCGAGGCTCAGAAGGTGGTCGCCGAGGGCATCGCTACCCCCGACGACGTCGACCAGCTGATGATGGACTGCTTCCGCTGGCCCACTGGCCCCTTCGGCATGGTGAAGGGCGCCACCGAGGGCTGGAAGGAGAGTTAGAAGCTGCCATCGGCCCACGAGGGGGCTGGGTCCCCCGGCCCCCTCGGCGATTAAAGGCGTGCGGGAGCGGCGAGCGAAGCGAGCGCGACCAAGAGAGCTAGAACTCGGTCATCACGAACGGCGCCGGGTCCGCTCGGAACATCGCGTCGGCGCGCGCGAGCGCGCCCGGGGTGCGCTCCTCGACCAGCCCGGCCCGCGCGAGCGTCGAGAACGTAACGCCACCCAGGTAGGCAGCACCGAGATCGGCGACGCCGAGCGCGAGGTCGGGATCGACGTTGGTCCGCTCGCACTGCGCGCCGTCGGGACCACCCTCGAGCGCAAAGCGGCCGGCCGCGTCTCCGTCGGGTCGGAACTCGTCGTCCACGCCGAACACGATCTGGCCGGCGGTGGCGTAGCGACGGGCCGAGAGCGCAGCAGGCGCGTCGAGGACTCGTACCCAGAGCCCGTCGGACAGCCGGTTCACGGTGAATCGCCGCGACTCAGCCAGCATCCACCGCAGGGGCTCGTCGACCGGGCACGAGCCGGCCGCGATCGTCTCGACCAGGTCGACATCACAGAGATAGCGCCACAGGACGGCGCGCGCCTCAGGCGTGACGGTCACGAGGTCCAACACGTCGAGGCGGCTGCGGCCCAGGCCGTCGTCCGTCCAGCGGGCCACGATCTTGTAGACGACGTACCCGTCAAGGGTGCGATCGGCCGACTCGTAGGTGGCGAAGAATCTGGTGCCTTCCTCCTTCTTCTCGACGTAGAAGAGCTCGTTGCCCCACCACTCGTCGACGCGCGAGACGGCGCCGGGCTGGTGGCGGCGGGCGCGTTCGAAGATGTCGGGAAAGACCTTGCGCGCCGTCTCGTCGTCGACGAGACGGACCCGCCCGCCCTCGGGAGGCGGGCGGAGGAACGCGCTGTGCCGGCGCGGGACGGTGAAGGCGATGGAGCCGGCGGCGATCCCATAGCCAAACCGGCGGTAGATGAGGCCTTCGGAAGCGTGCAGCACCGCCATCGACTCGCCGCGCTCGACTGCGTCGTCGAGCTCGCGCCCCATGATCGCGGTGAGGATCCCCCGCCGCCGGTGGGTGGGCAGCACCGAGATCCAGCTCACGGCCGCGACCGGCTCGAGCACAGCGCCGGGCAGCGTGAGCTCCAAGGAGTAGAGGCGGCCGGTCCCGACGATCTCGCCGTCGTCGAACGCGGCGAGGGTGCGGTCGAGCTCGTGATGGGTCCACTCGAGCTTGAAGCGTTCCGGGTCGAACGTCTCGCCGAAGGCGGCGAGCGGGGCTCGGGTGAATGCCTCGACCTCGTCGGGCGTGACCGGACGGATCTCGAAGTCGGGCGGCATGGTGTGTTTCTACCCGGTCGCCCGGACGGGCGCGACCGGAATTAGCGGCGCGCTTCGGAGCGTGGGCGTGTGGGCGGCTCGCCGGGCCGCCGGCGCCGGAAACGCGCGAGTGCGCCCCGCACGCCCGTGCGAACGGCGGCCCGCGTCCGCTCGGACCGGCGGCGGCCGCGGTCGACCCGTGCCTGTCCGGCGCGCATCCCGAGCAGGTAGGAGACACCAGCGAAGCCGAGCGTGACCGCCAGCGCGAACAGACCGACGCGGGCCGAGATCGGGATCAGGCCCAGGAGGCCACCGACGACCCAGGTCAGCTGGAACCGGGCCTCGAAGCGGGCGAAGGACCGGCCCCGCACCGCGTCGGGTGCGTCGCGCTGCAGGATGCTGTCGAACCCGAGCCGGCCCGCGGCTGCGCCGACCGCCACCGCCAGCGCGGTGGCGGCGAACACGAGCCTCGTCCCCGAGCGGGCTGAGAACAGGCCGATCAGCGCGGGAGTGAGGAGGGCGCCGACCAGGATGACCTCCTCCTTGACCAACTTTCTCAGCTGCGGGGCGGCAACGACGCCGGCGAACCCGCCGATGGCGCTGGCCGTCAGCGCCATCCCCAGCGCGAACACCGAGTTCTTCAGCTGGAACGCGAGGAAGAAGGTGTAGAAGCCGACCGCTCCCCGCAGGAGGCCCATCGCGCTGGCAGCGAGGATGATGCTCGGGGCGTGCAGCTCCTCCCGCTCGAGCTCGGCGTCGCCCCTGGGCTCGGCCGCCGGTCGGGGGATCTTGAGCGCCAGCCCGGCACCGACGAGGAAGATGGTCGCGGCCATGAACAAGGCGTACTGGGAGTCGCCGAAGAGCTTCGAGACGCCGGCCGCGGGCAACCCGCCCACGATGGCGGCGAGGACGCTGATGAGCGCGAGGCGCGAGTTCGCGGCGACCAGCTCGCTCTCCCCCGCGACCATTCCCGGTACCAGCGAGCTCTTGGCAATCGAGTGCGCCTTGCCGAGCACCAGGATCCCGAACGCCTCCGGGTACAGCAACAGGCTGTTGAGGTGGCGGGCGAGCAGGAACGCCAGCACGACCCGGCCCACGCACGAGCCGAAGATGATCATCCGCCGGCCGCCTCCGCCGGCGCGGTCGAGCAGGGGGCCCACGATCGGGGCGATCACCGCGAACGGCGCCAGGGCCAGCGCGAGGTAGAGGAGCACGCTGCCGCGAGCGGCCTCGGTCGGCGCGGTGAAGAACAACGACCCCGCCAGCGAGACGGTGACGCAGGCGTCGCCGCACATCACCGCGGCGTGGACAGCGGCGAGACGAGCGAAGGGGGAGGGCCCGGTGAATCGGGGATCGGTGGACATCCCGGAGTCACGTTACCGCCGCGGTCCGCCGACCCATCCGACAGTGGACCGAGGTGTTCATCCGCCGGTCGCGCCGTCGAAACCCGGCCGCAACCGGGGCTGGGTACCGTCG
>JACDBD010000309.1 GCA_013695115.1 Actinomycetota bacterium
GCCCTTTCTGGATGGCCCGGCCGCCGAGCGAGCCCGACCAAGAGAGTTTGAGAATGCGTGCACAAGCGGGGAGTACCCTGAGCCACCGGCGGCCCGGGTCGGCCCGGGCCGGGAACGGAAGGCACCCTGTGGCCGAGGCCCGGCGGATTCCCGAAGCGACCGTCGCCCGGCTGCCGCTCTACTACCGGGCGCTGCTCGAGACCTCGGACCAGCAGGTCAACACCGTCTCCTCCGAGCGCCTGGCCGAGCTGGCGGGCGTGAACGCGGCCAAGGTGCGCAAGGACCTGTCGTATCTCGGCTCCTACGGCACCCGCGGCGTCGGCTACGACGTCGAGTTCCTCCTCCACCAGATCTCGCGGGAGCTGGGGCTCACCCACGACTGGCCCGTCGTCATCGTCGGCGTCGGGAACCTCGGCCACGCCCTCGCCAACTACCGCGGGTTCGGTGCCCGCGGCTTCCGCATCGTCGCCCTCGTCGACGCCGACCCGGCCAAGATCGGGCAGCGGGTCGGGGAGCTGAAGGTCGAGGCGCTCGACGACCTGCCCGGGATCGTCGCCGATCGCGAGATCGCGATCGGCATCGTCGCCACCCCCGCCGCCGCCTCCCAGGAGGTGGCCGATCACCTGGTCGACGCGGGCGTGACCTCGATCCTCAACTTCGCCCCCGCGGTCGTGACGGTCCCCGCGGGCGTGTCGCTGCGCAAGGTCGACCTCGCGACCGAGCTGCAGATCCTCTCTTTCTACCAACAGCGCCGCGGCCCCGGCGTGGCGGCCGGCAACGGCCGCAAGGCGCGCGGCGCGCCCACCGGCCGCGCGCGCGTGCGATGAGCGACGCCGCACGCCCCGACCTCGCCGGCTACCCGGTCAACCTGATCGTGCGGGGGCGGCGGTGCGTAGTGGTCGGCGCCGGCCGGATTGCCGCCCGGAAGATCGAGGCATTGCTGGCGGCGGGCGCCGACGTCCACGTGGTGGCGCCGAAGCTCGGCGACGACGTCGCCGCGTTGCTCGAGGCCGGTCGGGTGACGGTGGACGAGCGGGAGTTCGTGCCCGGCGATCTCGACGGGGCGTGGCTGGCGACGACCGCCACCGACGAGCCCGAGGTGAACCGGGCCGTGTTCGAGGCGGGCGAGTCGCGCGGCGTGTGGGTCAACTCCGCCGACGACCCCGCCAACTGCTCGTTCACCCTGATGTCGGTGGTCCGGCGGGGCGACGTCGTGGTCACCATCGGGACCGGTGGGCGCAGCCCTGCGCTGGCGGCATGGCTCAAGCAGCGCACGCAGGCCGAGCTCGGGCCCGAGTACGAGACGCTGGTCACATTGCTCTCCGAGGCGCGTGAGGAGCTGCGCGCGTCCGGACGCTCGACCGAGGATGCCGATTGGAATCGGGCCCTCGATTCCGGCATGCTCGATCTCATCCGCGCCGGCAAAGTCGGCGAGGCCAAGGAGCTCCTCCGCTCGTGTCTCTGATCGTCGTCGGTCTCAACCACCGGACGGTGCCGGTGGAGCTGCTGGAGCGAATGGCCGTGCCTCCGTCGGCGCTCCCGAAGGCGCTCCACGCGCTGACGCAGCGCGAGCACCTGGCCGAGGTGGTCCTGCTCTCGACCTGCAACCGGACCGAGGTCTACGCCCGCTACACGACGTTCCACCCCGCGGTGCAGGACGCGCTCGACTTCCTCACCGACCAGTCGGCGGTCGCGCCCGACGAGATCACCGACCACCTGTACACGTACCACGACGACGCCGCGGTGGCGCACCTGTTCGGCGTGGCCGCGGGCGTCGACTCGATGATCGTCGGCGAGGCCGAGATCCTCGGTCAGGTGCGCGAGGCCTGGCGGGTCGCCCAGAGCGAGGGCACGACCGGGCAGTTGCTGTCGCGGGTGTTCCGGCAGGCGATCGAGGTCGGCAAGCGCTCCCGTACCGAAACCGCAATCGGCCGGAACCCGGCGTCGATCTCGTCGGCCGCAGTCGCGGTCGCGGGCGAGCGCCTCGGGTCGCTCGAGGGGCGTCGGGTCCTGGTGCTGGGCGCCGGGGACGTCGGCGAGGGCCTGGCCATCGCCCTCGCGGGCGCGGGCGTGGCCGAGGTCGTCGTGGCCAACCGCACTCCTGAGCACGCCGCCGCCCTCGCCCGGCGGGTCGAAGGCCGCGCCATTCCGCTCGACGAGGTGCCGATGGAGCTGGAGCGCGCCGACGTGCTGCTGGCGTCGACCGCCGCCGACTCGGTGCTGCTGGAGCGGTCCGACTTCGAGCGGGTAATGGAGAGCCGGGGCGGCCGGGCCCTGCTCGTCGTCGACGTGGCTGTGCCCCGCGACGTCGACCCCGGCGTCGCCCAGGTCTTCGGCGTGACGCTCCTCGATATCGACGACCTGAAGGCGTTCGCGGAGCAGTCGCTACTGCAACGCGGGCAGGAGGTCGGAAAGGTCCGCGAGATCATCACCGGAGAGCTCGACCGGTTCCGGGTCGAGCACTCCGCCCGCGAGGTGGCGCCGCTCGTTGCCGCCCTGCGTGACCGCGGCGAGACCGTGCGCACGGCCGAGCTCGAGCGGTTCGGGCGCCGGCTCGACGGCCTCGACCCTGCCGAGCGCGAGGCGGTCGAGGCGCTCACCCGCGGGATCGTGAACAAGCTGCTGCACGACCCCACCGTCCGGGTGAAGGATGCCGCCGGGACGCCCCGGGGCGACCTCTACGCCGACGCCCTCGCCGAGCTCTTCGACCTCGCCGGGCCCACGCCACCCGCGCCGGAGTGAAGAGGAGCCGTGCCTCGGCTGGAACGAAGCGCAGGCGTGTCGGACGAGCGGGACGCCGGAGCGGAGTGACCCGAGAGGGAGGCAGGGACGGCGGAGCGGACCGACCCGATAGGGCGGTGTGAAGCTGCGAGTGGCGACGCGCGGCAGCGCGCTCGCCCGCTGGCAGGCCGAGCGGATCGTCGAGCTTGTCGGCGCGCCCGCCGAGCTCGTGGTGGTCTCGACCCAGGGTGACGAGCGCGCCGACGTCCCGATCCACGCCATGGGTGGCACCGGCGTGTTCGTGAAGGAGGTGCAGCACGCGGTGCTGGACGGGCGCGCCGACGTCGCGGTCCACTCGGCCAAGGACCTGCCGTCGGGAACCGAGCCCGGGCTGGTGCTCGCCGCCGTCCCCGAGCGGGGCGACGCCCGCGACGCGATCGTCGGTCGCTCGCTCGACGACGTGCCCACCGGCGGCCAGGTCGGCACCGGGTCGGTGCGGCGGCGGGCGCAACTCGCCTACGTCCGTCCCGACCTGACCTTCGGCGAGCTGCGGGGGAACATCCCCACCCGGCTGGAGAAGGCGGCGGCGTTCGACGCGGTGGTCGTCGCCGCGGCGGGACTCGACCGGCTCGGACTCGGCGACCGCATCGCCGAGCGGCTCGACCCGGCGGTGATGGTCCCGCAGGTGGCGCAGGGCGCGCTCGCGGTCGAGTGCCGCGCCGACGATGCCGGCACACGCGACCTGCTCGCTCCTCACGACGATCCAAAGGCGCGGGCCGCGGTGACGGCCGAGCGGGCTTACCTCGCCCGCCTCGGCGGGGGGTGCAATCTTCCGTGCGGAGCGCTTGCCTCCGTGGCCGACGACGGCACCGTCGAGCTCGAGGCGCTTCTCGCGTCGCTCGACGGCCGCATCGTACTGCGGGCCACCGGCTCGGGGCGTGACCCCGACGCCCTCGGCACCGAGGTTGCCGAGCGTCTCCTCACCGAGGAGGGCGGCGCGATGTTGATCGACGACCTCGGGGAGACGATCGCGCCATGACCGTCTACCTGGTGGGCGCGGGTCCCGGCGATCCCGGGCTGATCACCGTGCGCGGCGCCGAGGTGCTGGCCGGGGCCGATGTCGTCGTCTACGACCGGCTCGTGCACCCGTCCCTCGTCGATCTCGCGCCTGATAGCGCGGAGCGCGTGTACGCCGGGAAGGCACCGGGCCATGCCGAGATGGACCAGGACGCGATCAACGCCCTGCTGGTCGAGCGGGGCCGTGCCGGGCGAACGGTCGTCCGGCTGAAGGGTGGCGACCCGTTCGTTCTGGGTCGGGGCGGTGAGGAGGCGGAGGCATTGGCGGCAGCGCACGTTCCGTTCGACGTGGTGCCCGGCATCACCAGCGCGATCGCCGCCCCCGCGTACGCGGGTATCCCGGTGACCCACCGGGGCACGGCGACCCACTTCACCGTCGTCACCGGCCACGAGGACCCGACCAAGGACGCGTCGGACGTGGACTGGGAGGCGCTGGCTCGGAGCGGCGGGACTCTGGTGATCCTCATGGGTGCGGGCCGCGTCGCCGAGATCGCCGAGCGCTTGGTCGCGGGCGGACGCGCGCCCGACACCCCCGTCGCCGCGGTGCG
>JACDBD010000336.1 GCA_013695115.1 Actinomycetota bacterium
CTGGAGCACCCCCGGCGGCGTCATCGACGCCGACGACGCGACGCTCCTCGACGGCCTCGCGCGCGAGGTGGAGGAGGAGACCGGTATCCGTGTGCGCCGTTGGGAGGGACCGGTGTACGAGGTGCAGGCGGTCGCTCCCGACCTGGGCTGGACCATGCGGTGCGAGGTGCACCGCGCCGTCGAGTTCGACGGCGAGCTACGGGTCGAGGACCCCGACGGCATCGTGGTGGAGGCGGTGTTCGTCCCGCCCGGCGAATGCCACGAGCTGCTGGGTGAGTGCACCCGCTGGGTCGCCGAGCCGCTGGGGGAGTGGCTGGCCGAGCGCTGGGGGCCGGGCGACATGCGTGGGTACCAGTACGAAGTCCGGGGCACGGCCCGCGCCGACCTCAAGGTGCGTCGCGCTACCGCCTCCTGACGTGGCGCCTCCTGACGTGGCGCCTCCTGAACCGGCGCCTCCTGAACCGGCGCCTCCTGACGTGGCGCCTCCTGAGCCCGGAGCCGGCCCCGCGCCCGATCGGCGCGACGCCTCGATCCTGCACGTCGACCTCGACGCCTTCTACGCGTCGGTCGAGCAACTCGCCGACCCCTCACTGCGCGGCCGCCCGGTCGTCGTAGGTGGGCTCGGCGGGCGGGGCGTCGTCGCCGCCGCCAGTTACGAAGCCCGCCGCTTCGGCGTGCACTCGGCCATGCCGATGGGCCGGGCCCGGCGCGCCTGCCCCGACGCGGTGTTCCTCGTGCCGCGCTTCGAGGCGTACGGCGACGCCTCCAAGTCGGTCATGGCAATCCTGCAGTCGTTCACGCCGCTGGTCGAGCCGCTCTCGCTCGACGAGGCCTTCCTCGACGTCGCCAACGCCCGCCGACTCCACGGGACCGGGCCCGAGGTCGCGACCGTCATCCGGGCGCGCGTCCGAGACGAGACCGGGCTGGTCGCGTCGGTCGGCGTCGCCACGACGAAGCACGTCGCCAAGCTCGCCAGCGAGGAGGCCAAGCCCGACGGCTTGTTCGTTGTCGAGCCGGGGGAGGAGCTGGCGTTCCTCCACCCGCTCGACGTCGGACGCATCTGGGGCGTCGGACCCGCGACCCGCAAGCGGCTCGAGCAACTCGGCGTCCGTACCGTCGGTGAGCTGGCGGCGCTGCCGGAGGACACGCTGGTGCATGCGCTCGGCCCGGCCCAGGGAAGCCACCTTCATGCGCTCTCGTGGAATCTTGACGAGCGCGCCGTCGTACCCGGCCAGACGGCCAAGTCGATCGGCCACGAGGAGACGTTCGCCCGCGACATCGCCGACCGGTCACAACTGGAGCGCGAAGCGCTGAACATGGCCGAGCGCGTCGGCGCCCGGCTGCGCGCCGCCGGACGCGCCGGGCGCACGGTGCAACTCAAGCTCCGCTACCACGACTTTCGCACGATCACCCGCTCCCGCACCCTGGCCGACGCGACCGGCGCCGGCGCGGAGATCGCGGCGGTCGCCCGGGAGCTCCTCGACGCGGTCGACATCGGCGGCGGCATCCGGCTGCTCGGCGTCTCGGTGCAGCAGCTCGAGGAAGCGACCGGGGTGCAAGAGCACCTCCCGCTGGACGACACGGCCTCGCCGTTGGAGCGGCACGCCGCCATCGAGCGGTCGGTCGATGCGCTGCGCGAGCGCTTCGGTGACGACGCGGTCGGCCTCGCCTCCCTCGCCGACCGCGGCGACCGCACCCGGTACCCGACCAAAGAACAGGTGCAGGAGCCCGAGTGATCCGAATCGGGCTCATCGGATGCGGGTTCATCGGGACGGTGCACTCGTTCGCGCTGCGCCAACTCGCCGACGCCGGGCTCGTGGACGCGCGCGTGACCGCCACCTACGACCCCGACCGGGACCGGTCCGCCGCCCTCGCGGCCCACCACGACGCCCGTCCCTACCCCGACCTCGACGCGCTGCTCGGCGAGGTCGATGTGGCCTGGATCTGCACCTGGACCGCCGCCCACCGCGAGGCGGTCGAGGCCGCGGTCGCCCGCGAGCTGCCCGTCTTCTGCGAGAAGCCGCTGGCGCCCACGCTGGTCGAGTGTGAGCAGATCGCAGCGGCACTCGAACGGGTCCCGCACCAGGTCGGCCTGGTGCTGCGGCACGCGCCCGTCTTCCGTGCGCTTGCCGCGGCGGTGGCGGAGGGACGTTACGGCCGCCCGATGGCGACGATCCTGCGCGACGACCAGTACTTCCCCGTGCAAGGGATGTACGCCTCGGAGTGGCGCTCCGACGTCGACCGTGCCGGTGGCGGCACGCTGATCGAGCACTCGATCCACGACGTCGACGTGCTCCGCTGGATCCTGGGCGACCCCGCGGAGGTGGCTGCCCGCACCGCGTCGATCTTCGGCCATACGGGTATCGACGACACGACGACGCTCACGTTCTCGTACCCGGGTGGGAGCACCGCGACCATCGTGAGCGTCTGGCACCAGATCCTGACCCGCGGCTCGAGCCGCCGGCTCGAGGTGTTCTGCGAGGACGCCCTGCTCTGGACCGACGACGACTACCTCGGGCCCCTCCGCGTCGAGACCTCGGCCGGCACCGAGGTGGTCGATGCGCCGCCTCCGTCGTGGCTCGAGTGCTTCAACCTCCCCGAGGTGTTGGCCAAACCGCTCGGCCAGTACGCCGAGCCGGCCAAGTTCTTCCTCGACGCGCTGACCCACGACGGAGCGGCGGCCCGGGGCTCACCCGCCGCCACCGAGGCGCTGGTCGCGCACCGCCTGGTCGACCTCGCGTACCGGTCCGCACGCGGCGGCGGCGCCCCGCTGCCGGTCGCGTAGCCTGATGCCCCCGCGTGCGCGAGAATGACGGGCACGTCCGCGGGGCCGATCCGGAGCGAGTGAGCCCCGGCGAGTGCGCGGAGGGACGACGAGAGGCGCCATGCCGCTTTCCGACGAAGAGCAGAAGATCCTCAAGGAGATCGAGGCGAACCTCTCGGCCTCCGACCCCCGGCTCGCCCAGCAGGTCTCCGAGACGACGCTCTACCGGCACGCGACCCGCGCCATCAAGTGGGCCGTCCTCGGTCTGGTCGCCGGGCTCATCTTCCTGGTGATGACGTTCACGATCCACGTGGCGCTGGGTGTGGTCGGCTTCGGGATCATGTTGCTCTCCGCGCTCGTGATCGAGCGCAACGTCCGCAAGATGGGCAAGGCCGGGTTCGAGAGCCTCACCGGCTCGATGCGCGGCGGCGCGCTGAAGGGTCGGCTCGGCGAGGCCGGCAAGCGCTGGCGGGAGCGCTGGCGCCGCGACGAGGGTTCCTGACGGAACCTACGTCACCGGTCGGGTACACCGCCGCCCAAGCGGCCCGCCTGACCGGCTGCACCGAGGCCCAGCTCCGGTACTGGCGGCGCATCCGCCTCGTCCGACCCCAGGACCGCCGGTACTCGTTCCGTGACCTGGTGGCGCTGCGCATCGTCGCCTCGCTCCTCGAGTCCGGGTTGCCCCTGGCCCGCATCCAGCGGGCGCTGCGTCACCTGGTGGAGTCGGGTGAGGACGTGGCCGGGCTCCGGCTGGTGACCGACGGCGAAGCGGTGTGGGCGTGCCGCGACGACGGCCAGATCCTCGACGCGCTCCGCCAGGGTCAGCTGGCGCTGTTCGTCGCGGTCGATCGGATGGCGGCGGACGTCGAGGCCGAGGTGCGCGCCTTCGACACCGAACGACGCGAGTTCGTCGAAGGGCTCCGCAGCGAGAACGAGGCGGGGTCCGAGCCGGGTTAACGGCGAAGCACGGTCGGATCGAGGCGGCGGCGGACCCGCGTCCGGAGTGGCGCGCCGGCGCGTAGCGCCTGTCCGATCTCGTCGACGCGTGCCCACGCCTGCACCGCATCGTCGGGCCCGGGTCCGGTCTGTCCGTAGCGGGTCGCGGTGTAGGTCTCGGCCAGCGACCGCAGCGGCGCGGCGGCGTCGTCGGACACACGGGCGCGGGCGCTGGATGCGAGCTCGAACGGCGTGAACGAGGAGCGGGCGGTGACTCCGGCCTCGCCCAGGCGGTCGAGTGCCTCCTCCCACGCGCCGGCGACGACACGGGCCGGCTCGGCGCGGTCGCGCCTCCCGGCGCGCCGGCGCGCCTTGGCCACCATC
>JACDBD010000340.1 GCA_013695115.1 Actinomycetota bacterium
CGTGCTCATGGCGCGCGACCAGGTGAAGGAGGGCGCCCACATCCTCGACGTGTGCGTCGACTACGTGGGGCGCGACGGCACTGCCGACATGGACGAGATCGCGGGCCGGTTCGCCACCCAGGCGGCGTTGCCGCTGGTGTTCGACTCGACCGAGCCCCAGGTGATGGAGGCAGGGCTCCAGCACTCCGGCGGCAAGGCCGTCCTCAACTCGGCCAACCTCGAGGACGGCGAGGCCGAGGGCTCGCGGCTCGACCGCGTCTTCTCGCTCGCGAGCGACTACGGCGCCGCGGTGATCTGCCTCGCCATCGACGAGGAAGGCCAGGCGCGCGACGCCGACTGGAAGCTGCGGGTGTGCCGACGCATCTACGACCTGGCAACGGAGAAGTACGGGCTCGACCCGACCGACCTGATCTTCGACATGCTCACGTTCCCGCTCGGCTCGGGCCAGGAGGAGCTCCGGAAGGACGGCATCGAGACGATGGAAGCCATCCGTCGCGTCAAGGCGGAGCTGCCCGGCTCGCACACGATCCTCGGTCTGTCCAACGTCAGCTTCGGCCTCAAGCCCGCGATTCGTCACGTGCTCAACAGCGTGTTCCTCCACGAGTGCCGCCAGGCCGGGCTCGACGCCGCCATCGTGCACGCCGCCCGCATCGTCCCCCTCAACAAGATCGACGAGCGCGCCCGCGAGGTCGCCCTCGACCTGATATACGACCGCCGCCGCGACGACTACGACCCGTTGACCGAGCTCATGGCGCTGTTCGAGGGGGTCGAGGCCGGTACGGTCGAGAAGGAGGACCGCTCGGGCTGGCCGGTCGAGGAGCGGCTCAAGCACCGCATCATCGACGGTGACCGCGAGGGGCTCCAGGCCGACCTCGACGACCAGCTCCAGACCCGCGAGGCGCTCTCGATCATCAACGACGTGCTCCTCGACGGGATGAAGGTCGTCGGCGACCTGTTCGGCGCAGGTGAGATGCAGCTCCCGTTCGTCCTCCAGAGCGCCGAGACGATGAAGGCCGCGGTCGCGCACCTCGAGCCCCACATGGAGAAGGTGGAGGGTGGCGGCAAGGGCCGGCTCGTGATCGGCACGGTCAAGGGCGACGTCCACGACATCGGCAAGAACCTCGTCGACATCATCCTCACCAACAACGGCTACGAGGTGCACAACCTCGGCATCAAGGTGCCGCTCCACGACTTCGTCGAGAAGGCCACCGAGGTCGAGGCCGACGTGATCGGCATGAGCGGCCTACTGGTGAAGAGCACGTTGATCATGCGCGAGAACCTCCAGGAGCTCAACGACCAGGGCCTCGAGCGCATCCCAGTGATGCTGGGCGGGGCCGCGCTCACCCGCACCTACGTCGAGCGCGACCTGCGCGAGGTCTACAACGGTCGCCTCTTCTACGGGAAGGACGCATTCGAGGGCCTGAGCACGATGGACGCGCTCATGGTGGGGCTGCGCGACGACAGCCTCGATCCCGAGTTCGGCACGACCCCGGTCGGGCGCGATCTCCCGACGCGCAAGTCGCAGCGGGAAGCCGAGGCTGCCGCGGTCGAAGTGCCGGCGCGCTCCGACGTCGCCACCGACGTGAAGGTGTTCCAGCCGCCGTTCCTCGACAAGCGCGTCGCCAAGGGCATCTCGCTCGACGAGATCGCCGGCTACCTCAACGAGACCGCCCTGTTCCGCAACCAGTGGCAGTTCCGGCCGGACAAGACCAAGACCGAGAACGACGAGGAGTTCAAGGCTCGCATCCGCCCGATCCTGCGCGACGAGCTGGAGAAGGCCAAGGCCGAGGGCTGGCTGGTGCCGGCGGTGTCGTGGGGCTACTTCCCGGTGAACTCCGAGGGCGACGACCTGATCGTGTGGGCCGACGACGACCGCCGCACCGAGCGGCTGAGGTTCAGCTTTCCCCGCCAGAAGAAGGACCGCTTCCTCTGCATCTCCGACTTCTTCCGGTCGGTCGAGAGCGGCGACCCCGACTACGCCGGCTTCCACGTCGTGACCATCGGCGAGCAGGCGAGCGAGCGCGAGCGCGCGTTGTTCGCGGCCGACAAGTACCAGGAGTACCTGCTGTGCCACGGTCTCTCGGTCGAGATGACCGAGGCCCTGGCCGAGCTGTGGCACCTGCGCATCCGCCAGGAGTGGGGCTTCGCCGACGAGGACGGCCCCACGCTCACCGGGCTGTTCCGCCAGCAGTACCGGGGCTCGCGGTACTCGTGGGGCTACCCCGCCTGCCCCGACCTCGACGACCAGGCCAAGCTGGACGAGCTGCTCGACCTCTCGAGCATCGGCGTGAAGCTCACCGAGGAGTTCCAGCTCGAGCCCGAGCAGAGCACCTCGGCGATCATCGTTCCCCACCCCGAAGCCAAGTACTTCATCGCCTGACCCGGAACTGCACCCAGAGGCCGACGAGATCCCACAGCGAGCGCACCAGGCTGGCCGGCCGGAAGAACCGTGACTGCCCGTGCTCCCGGACGTAGTGGTGAACCGGGACCTCGACGAATCGGGCGCGGGCATCCTGGAACTTGCGGACCATCTCGACGCAGATGACGCCGCTGGTGTGCGTCAGCCGGACCTCGTCGAGCAGTGAGCGGCGGATCAACCGGAAGTCGCAGTCGACATCGCGGATCTGCAGCCCGAACAGGAAGGTCACGAAGCGCCGGTACACGCGGCCGACGATGCGCCGGGTGAGGTTGTCGGCCCGTCCGATCTTGTAGCCCTGCACGACGTCGACATCGTCGGACGCATGCTCGACCAGGAGCGCGAGCTCGGTGGGGTCGAACTGGCCGTCGCCGTCGGTGTAGAAGACCCATTGCTTCGTCGCGGCGGTGAAGCCCGAGATCAGCGCGCCCCCGTAGCCGCGGTTGCGCTCGTGGACGACGATGCGAAGCGACGGCAGCGAATCGGCAAGGTCCTCGAGCGCCTCCTGGGAGCCGTCGGTGGAGCCGTCGTTGACGACGATCAGCTCCCCGTCCGCTCCGACCTGCTCGATCGTCTTGCTCGCGGCGTTCACCATCGAGGTGATCGTGGCCTCGTCGTTGTAGCAGGGAAAGAACGCCGAGATGGATTCGACCGCCGGGTTCAAGCGAGTGCTCGACACACGGTCTCGATCTCGTCGTCGGTCATCTCCGGGAAGCACGGCAGCGACACGCATTCCGCCGCCCACGACTCCGCCTCGGGGCAGGCGGACCTCGTGAACCGCGCGTACCCCGACTGTTGGGTGAGCGCGCGCGGGTAGTGCACCGCGGTCTCGAACGGCACCGACTCGCGGAACGAATCGCGATCGGCGACCCGAGCCACGCACAGGTGGTACACGTGCCCCGGGTGAGGGGTCTGCCAGCGGAGACCGGGGGCGGCGGCTCGGTAGCGCGCTGCGATCATGCGGCGGCGGGCATTCAGGTCGGTCAGCCGGCCCAGTCCCACCCGGAGCGCCGCCGACTCCACCTCCGACATCCGGGAGTTGCCCGCGATCTCGACGTGCTCGTACCCGTCGCGCGCCCCGTGCGCCCGGAGTCGCCGCACCGCGTCGGCGAGCGCGGCGTCGTCGGTGACCACCGCTCCGCCGTCGCCGACGCCGCCGAGGTTCTTCGTGGGGTAGAAGCTGTAAACAGCCGCCGCCGACCCGCCCGGGCCGGGCGCCCCGTGGGCGTGGGCCGCGTCTTCGATCACGGGTACGCCGATGTCGGGCAGCGGCGAGGGACGACCGTAGAGGTGCACGGGCACGACCCCTCGAGTGCGGTCGGTGACCGCGGCCCCGGCCGCCCCGGGGTCGAGACCGGCGGTCTCGGGGTCGACGTCGACCGGGACCGGGACCGCGCCGGAGGCGCACACCGCCGCCGCGGTCGGCACCGCCGTGAACGCAGGCACGATCACCTCGTCGCCGGGACCGATGCCCAGGGCGACGAGAGTCAGGCGGAGCGCCTCGGTACCGGAAGCGACGGCCACGGCGTGCTCGCGCCCGCAGAACGCCGCGAACTCCGACTCGAATGCCTCGGTCTCGGGCCCGAGCAGGAATCGGCCGGAATGCAGTACCCGATCGACCGCGACCGTCAGGTCGTCGCGCATGCTCTCGGCGCGCCGGGCGAGGTCGAGGAAGGGGATCGGGCGCGGTTTGATCAGAGTGTGGTCCAGAGCCTGGCCAGCCTAGGTCTTGGTCGCAACGACCACGGCCGACGTTCCGACCGGCAGATTGTGGCGAGCCAGCCACCGGCGCTCGACTCGCCCGAGCGGCGCGAAGACGCCGTCGAGCCGGCGCCGCTCGGTATCCGACCCCTTGTCACCGGGCGGCTCCGCCAGCTTCCGGCGCTCGGCCACGTGCAGCACCGCCGCCGCCGGTGCGAGGAACGAGTACGCGTACGTAGCCCGCTCGACGCGAAGGCCGGCGGCCCGGGTGAGGTCGGCGAGCGACCGCCGCCGATAGCGGCGCAGGCTGTGCACGGTCACGTCGTGGGCCCGGCGCAGCCCGTCGAACGCCGGCTCGATCAACAGCAGGACGCCGTCGGGACGCACCAGCCGGGCGAGCTCCCGGATGGCGCTGGTGTCGTCGGGCACGCAGGTAAGGACGGTGATCGCGAGCACGACGTCGAACGTCCCGCCCGCGAAGGGGAGGGCGCTGACGCTGGCCTGCACCGGGAGGGTATCCGGCCACCGGGCCTGCACGAACCGTACGGCGTCGAGCGAGATGTCGGCGCCGACGACGACACCATGCTCTGCGAGCCAGGCACCGTTCCCGCCGGGCCCGCAGCCCGCGTCCAGGAAGAGCTGATCGCGGGTGAGATGTGCGGAGAGCAGATCCCGGGCGAGCGCGCGGGTGTTCTTGTACCACCAATGGTCGTCCTCGACCGCGGCGATGCGAGCGTATTCCGCGACCTCCATCAGATCGGCCGGTGGGCTTCGATGCGTTGCCAGATGTTCCGATCCAAGCGCGTGAACGTACCCCGGGCTCTCGCCACACCCGAACTTCTTCCTCGAAGAGATCGATGACTAACCTCGATTCGATGCGACTGCTCGTCACCGGCGGCGCCGGCTTCATCGGGTCGAACTTCTCGCGGTACTGGGTCGAGCGCCACCCTCACGACGCGGTAGTGGTGCTCGACCTGCTCACCTACGCCGGGAATCGGCCCAACATCACCGACCTGGAGCCGCCCGTCGTGTTCGAGCAGGGCGACATCGCCGATTTCGAGAACAACGAGCGCCTCCTACGCGAGCACCGAGTCGACGTGGTGGTGAACTTTGCCGCCGAGTCGCACAACAGCCTGGCGGTGATCGAACCGGGGCGGTTCTTCCGCACGAACGTGCTCGGCACCCAGGCGCTCCTGGAAGCGTGCCGGCTGGTAGGCGTCGATCGCTTCCACCACATCTCGACGTGCGAGGTGTACGGCGACCTCGCGTTGGACACCGCTGAGGTGTTCACCGAGACGTCGCCGTACCGCCCGCGGACCCCGTACAACGCGTCGAAGGCGGGGGCCGACCACGCGGTTCGGGCGTACCAGGAGACCTACGGGCTGGCCACCACGATCACGAACTGCGCCAACAACTACGGGCCGTACCAGTTCCCCGAGAAGATCATCCCCCTGTTCACCACCAACGCGCTCGACGACCAGCCGCTCCCCCTCTACGAATCGACCCAGAACCGGCGTGAGTGGATCCATGCCCTCGACCACTGCTCCGCGATCGAGGCGGTCCTCGAACGAGGGCAGTCGGGCGAGACCTACCACGTGGGCACGGGAGTGGAGCGCAGCATCGAGGAGATCGCCGACGCCGTGCTGGCGGAGCTGGGCAAGCCGAGCAGCCTGAAGAAGATCGTCCCCGACCGGCCCGGTCACGACCGTCGCTACGTCCTCGACTGGTCGAAGATCCGTCGGGAGCTGGGATGGCAGCCCGCGATCGATTTCGAGCGGGGCTTGTCCGAGACCGTCGCTTGGTACGCGGAGCGCCGCAGCTGGTGGGAGCCGCTGCGCGAACGAGCCCCGGTCGTCGAGGACACCGCCTGGCCCGTGCTTCGGTGAAGGTCCTCGTCACCGGGGCGGGTGGCCAGCTCGGACGGGAGCTGGTCGGGGCGTTCGCCGGGCACGACGTGGTGGGGGTCGACCACGCCACCCTCGACGTCACCGACCGCGACTCCGTGCTCCAGGCGATCACGTCGACCCGACCCGACGCGGTCGTGCACGCGGCCGCGTGGACGGCGGTCGACGCCTGCGAAGGCGATCCCGACCGAGCCTTCGGCGTCAACGCCCTCGGGACCCGCCACGTCGTCGAGGGGGCCCGCGGGGTCGGGGCCGCGGTCTGTTACGTGTCGACCGACTATGTCTTCGACGGCGAGAAAGTCGATCCCTACGTCGAATGGGACGAGCCCAACCCGCAGTCGGCGTACGGCCGGTCGAAGCTCGCGGGCGAGTGGGAGCTCGGACCCGACGCGCTCGTCGTCCGCACGTCGTGGGTATGCGGTCGCCACGGCCACAACATGGTCAAGACGATCCTGCGCCTCGCCGGGGAGCGCGACGAGTTGGGTTTCGTCAGCGACCAGCGTGGCCATCCGACCTTCGCCGACGACCTCGCCGGTATGGTCGCCCGCCTCGTCGGCGAGCGGCGGAGCGGCCGGTACCACGTGACCAACCAGGGCGCCGTGTCCTGGTACGAGTTCGCCCGCGCGGTGATGTCGTGCGCCGGTCACGACCCCGATCGTGTGAAGCCGACGCTCACCGTCGACCTCGACCCGCCTCGACCGGCACCCCGTCCGGCGAACTCCGTGCTCGACAACGCCGCCCTCCGCCTGGGTGGAATCGGGCTCCTGCCGCACTTTCACGAGCCGCTCGAACGACTCGTGCGCAAACTCGTCCATGGGTGAGACCCCCCGGGTCCGGGTGGTGGTGCTCGACTACGACGGCGGTGACCTCACCGTCGACTGCCTCGACAGCCTGCTCGCCACCGACTGGCCGCGCGACCGGCTCGAGATCGTCCTGGTCGACAACGGCTCACGCCGGCCGGTCACCGAGCGCATCGGCGAGCTGCCGCCGCAGGTACGGATCGTGCGCAGTGCGGTGAACCGGGGCTTCGCCGGAGGCAACGACCTGGCGCTACGCGACCTCGCCGGTCTCGACTACGCCGCGCTGGTGAACAACGACGTGACCGTGGAGCCCAACTGGCTGGCCCCACTGGTGGCCGAGCTCGAGCGCGACGCGGCGCTGGGGGCCGCCTGCCCCAAGATCCTCTTCGCCGGGCGCTTCGCCACGTTGGAGCTCGAGGCGGAGACCCACCGGCGGGGCCGGGGCGACCGGCGCGACCTCGGCGTCCGGCTCAGCGGCGCCCGGGTCGACGGACGAGACGCCTGGCGGGCCGCCCTGCTGGTGCCGTCGGGCTACTGGGGGCCCGAACCGGACCTGCCCGACGAGCCCGGTTTCGAGTGGACCGCAGCCCGCGCCGAGGTGCTCATGCCCCTCGGAGGCGGGCAGCCTTCCCATACCGGCGCGTTGCGGCTCGGCGCCGACCGGCCGACACCGGTCAGGTTGACCTCCGACGGCGTCCGCCGTGACCACGTCGTGCGCCGGGGGGTCGACTGGTACGAGGCGCCCCTGGCGGGACCGCCCGTCGACGTCGTCAACAACGTGGGAACCGAGCTGGTCGCCGATGGCTACGGAGCCGACCGCGGCTATCTCGAGCGCGACGAAGGCCAGTACGAGCGCCCGGAAGACGTCTTCGCCTGGTGCGGCGCCGCGGTGGTGCTGCGGGCGGGGTACCTCGCCGACGTCGGCCTCCTCGACGAGCGGCTGTTCCTCTACGCCGAGGACCTCGAGCTCGCCTGGCGCGGCGCTCGCCGCGGCTGGCGCTACCGCTACGTCCCGGAGTCGGTGGTACGCCACGTGCACTCGGCGACCAGCGTCGACGGCTCCGTGCTGGCCCAGCACTACAAGGAACGCAACCACCTCGCGGTCCTCACCCGACACGGGTCCTGGTCGCTCCTGGCACGCGCGCTCGTGCGGTATCTGCTCGTCACCGCGTCGTACGCTCGTCGCGACATCGTGTTGGCGCCTCTGCGAGGCGAGCGTCCTCGATCGGAGATCGTCGGCCGGCGGCTCCGTGCGTTCGCGGCGTACCTCCGTCTCGCGCCGGCCATGGTGCGGGAACGGCGTCACACCACCCCGCGGAGGTCGTCGCGGTAGCATCGAGACGTGCAGGACGACCCGAGCGAGTCGGTACGGGCCACGCGCACGACCGCCCCCGAAACTCGCGCCACGCCCGCCGACGAGACGTTGATCCGCGAGAACCTCCGGCTCAAGGAGGAGCTCCTCAACGCACGCGACACCCTCGTCGGCCAAGAGGCGCGGCTGGGTGAGGCCCTGGGCGAGGCACGGCGTCTCGAAGCCGAGCTCGTGCGCTACCAGGAGCGGATGCAGAAGCTCGACCGGATCGAGCGCTCGCCCCTCGGCTGGATCTTGCGCACCGTCACGGCGCTGCGCGCCCTGGCAAGCCGCCGCCGCTCGTCGGAGTGACCGCACCGCTCTCGTTCATCACGGTCGCGGGCTCGTCCGACACCGCCCGGTTCGGCACCACACTCGCGTCACTTCGGGCCCAGTCCCGGAGCGACTGGGAGCTCGTGGTATCGGGCACCCTGCCGCCCTCGGAGAGCCCGGGTGACCGCCGGGTGGTCGTCGTGCCGGGACCGGCACCAACCCCGCTCGACGCCGCCAACCAGGCGCTGGCCCGAGCGACCGGCGAACACGTCGCGTTCGTCGACCCGGGCGACGAGCTCGCGCCGACGACGGTCGCCGCGATCGCGGCGGTCGCGCCGGGAGCCGACTGCGTGTACAGCGACGAGGACGAGATCGACGACGCCGGCGCCCGCTCGAACCCGTTCCTCAAACCCGGCTGGTCACCCGACCGTCTCCGGTGCCAGCCGTACACCGGCCGCGTCTGTGCGCTCCGCCGCGCCGTCGTCGACGCCGTCGGCGGCCTCCGGCCCGAAGTGGAAGGCGCGCACGAGCACGATCTCGTCCTCCGGGTCACGGAGCGGGGCGGCGCCGTTGTCCACCTCCCGGAGATCCTCTACCACCGCCGCTGGCCCCCGGGAGGCGTCGCGGGACACCACACCGACCTCGCCGCCGGGCGCCGCGTCATCGCCGAGCACCTGGCCCGCGTCCGCTTCCCCGGCGTCCTGGCCGACGGCGAGGGCGAACACCCGGGTCTCCACCGACTCCGGCCCCGGCTTCCGTCGGAGCCACTCGTCAGCGTGGTGATCCCGACGGCCGGGCGGTCCCGGCTGGTGCGCGGCACACAGCTCACGCTGGTCGCCAACTGCGTCGAGAGCCTGGTGAAGCGCTCGACCTATGGCAACTATGAGATCGTCTGCGTCGTCGGCGACGAAGCGGGCGAGGCGACCCGAGCCCGCCTCCACGATCTCGCCGGCGACCGGCTGCGGCTCGTCCGCTATGACGGGCCGTTCAACTTCGCCCGGGCGATCAACCTCGGAGCGCTGCACGCCCGCGGCGACCATCTGCTGCTGCTCAACGACGACACCCAGGTCATCACGCGCGACTGGATCGAGTCGATGCTCATGTTCGCGGTCGATCCCGGTGTCGGCGCGGTCGGCGCCAAGCTGCTCTTCGCCGACAACCGCATCCAGCACGCGGGCATCATCGCCGTGGGGCGCGGCGGACCCGGTCACGCGTGTTACGGCTTCCCCGGTGACGACCCTGGCTACGCCGACAACTTCCTCGTGCCATCGGACTACCTGGCGGTCACGGGCGCCTGCCTGCTCACCAAGCGCGCGTGCTTCGAGGCCGTAGGTGGCTTCGCCACCACCTTCCCGCTCAACTACAACGACATCGACTACTGCCTCAAGCTCCGTCACCGGGGCCTGCGGGTGGTGCTGAGCCCCGAAGCAACCCTGTTCCATTTCGAGTGGTCGAGCCGGCTCAGCGGCGAGGTCGCCGGCGAGGAGCTGGAGCGGCTCAACGAACGCTGGGGCAGCGTGCTCGAGCGCGATCCCTTCTACAACTGCGGCTTCCTGCCCTCGACCGACTTCCGCCCGCCGGTCAGGACCGTCGCAGGAGCTCGGCGAGCCGAAGCCTCGCCTTCGCTGCGAGCACCCGCAGCTGCCCTCCCCTGAGGTAGGCCATCGCCACCCGCAGGTCCCGCCGCCGGCGCTGCTTCCGCCAGGCGTTCAGCGGCAAGGCGTTGCGGATCGTCACCGCCGTCTCCGGGTCCAGCAGGTCGGGGGCCCGGGCCGGTGCCCGGCAGAACGCGAGCAGCGGCTCCAAGACCTTCGACCAGCGGTACTCGGGCGCCACCCGAGCGAGCTCGTCGCGGCACGCCTGGTGCAGGTCGGCGTCGTCGAGTAGCCGATAGAGCGCCGCCTCGAGCGCGTCGACGTCACCGGCGGGCACCGTGAGACCGATTCCCCGCTCCTCGACGACCCCGGCCAGCGCGTCGCCGGCGGTGGCGACGATCGGCAGGTTCGCCCACATGTAGTCGAGGATCCGGGTGCGGAACGAGAAGGCGGTCTCGACGTGGTCGAGGTGGGTGCTGACGCCGACGTCCGCTTCCAGGAGGTAGTTCTGACGCTCGTCGTAGTCGGTCCAGTCGTCGTTGAAGAACACGTGGCTGCCGGCCAGCCCGAGCTCGTCGGCGAGGGCCACCGTCTCGGCGGCCATCTGCATCGGAGCGACGTCGGGGTTGGGGTGCTGCATGCCCAGGAAGTAGAGGCGCACGTTCGGGAGGCGACGACGGAGCTTGTCGATGGCTCGCAACAGGGTGAGGGGATCGAACCAGTTGTAGACGCCACCACCCCACAACACGATCTTGTCGTCCGGACCAATCCCGGGTACGACCCCGCGCAGCGCCGGGCGGGTGTGACGCGGGGGATCGTCGCTCACGCCGAACGGCACGACCTTCACGAGCGCGCCCATGCTCTCGTCCACGTCGTAGGTCATCGGGTTGATCCGGCCGACGGCCGCCAACTGGCCGAGCCAGAAGTCGCGCTGCTTCTCGCTGGCACAGAGGAAGAAGTCGCCCCGCATGAGCTGCTCATTGAGCACGTCGGTGGACAGACGCGCCAGGTGCAGCCGATCCCGCGGTTCGAGATCGCGGGCCTGCTCGAGCACCTCGAGATGGAACGGGTCGTAGATGTCGGCGACGAGCACCTTCTTCGAGTTTCGGAGGTCGCGGTGCTGGCGCATGAGGTTGCCCTGGAAGATGACGACGTCGGCCCAGGCCTCGAGGCCGCCCAACTCGCGGTCTTGGACGTGCCGCACCCCGAGCTCGGGATGATGCAGCCGGCACTGGTTCGTCGTGACCAGCTGGACATCGTGCTCGCGGGCGAGCGCGCCGGCGATGTGCCAGGCCCGGATCGCCGGTCCGGCCATCTTGGGCTGGAGCACGTCGCCGGTGACGACCAGCACCCGGCGGCGGGGCGAGAACATCCCTTCCACCCCCAGCGCGTCGACGGCGGCCCGGAACCCGTGCACGAAGGAAGCATCGCCGATGTTGGCGAACATCGGGAGCCGGAAGAGGGGAAACAACTCGGCGTCGGGCCGCTGCCGGGCGGCCTGGAGCGCCGCCCGGTCCTCGGCCAGCTGAGGGAGCGCCTCGAGAAAGCCGTCCACCGCGTATGCGCCCGCCAGCGTGAACTTGTCGACCTCCATGCGGCCGGCGTCGTCGTGGGCGCCGCGGGCCAGGTCGAGGGCGTGCGGGTCGTCACCACCGAGCGTGAGGCCGCGCCTGATCGCCAGCGCGAGCGCTGCCGGGAGGGTCGTGCGCAGGCTCTCGTCGGAGTAGTTCTTGAAGATCGTGAACAGCGCGTTCCGCTCCAGCAGGTACTGGTGGTACCAGTCCCCGAAGCGCGCCATGGTCCGGTGGTGGCGATGGAACACGAGGGAGGTCGGCACGTAGCGGATGCGGTGGCCCAGCAGCCACAGTCTCCACCCGAGGTCGACGTCCTCGAAGAACAGGAAGTAGCGCTCGTCGAAGCCACCGACCTTTCGGAAGGTCTCGGCCCGCGCCACCATGGCGGTGCCCGAGGCGAAGAGCACGTCGGCCTCGTCGTCGCCGGATCCGTCGTCGGGCTCGCCCGCTCGAAGCTTGAAGCCGTGCCCGTAGAAGGCCATGCCGGCGTCGACGAAGTCGATCGTGTGCCCCTCCCAGTCGAGCACCTTGCTGGCGACGCCGGCGATCGAGCCGTCGCGCCGCAGCACCGCCACCGCGGCGTCGAGCCAGCCGGCGTCCGGGCGAGCGTCGTTGTTGAGGAACGCCACGTACTCGCCCCCGGCGACGTCGACCCCGGCGTTGCAGCCGGCGGCAAAGCCCCGGTTCTCGTCCAGCTCGACCAGGCGGGCCTCCGGGAAGTCCGCCCGGATGCGCGCGGCGCTGTCGTCACCGGAGCCGTTGTCGACCACGACGACCTCGAGTCCGTCCCGGGGCCAGTCGAGTGCCTGCACCCCCGCCAACGCCTCGAGCGTGTCGTGGGCGCCGCGGTGGTTCACGATGACGACCGAAACCCTCCCCGGCGTCTCGGGACGCGCCGGGAGCCGCCTCATCGGTCGTCGAGCACGTCGCCCTCCCAGACACCGCCGAGCGACATGAAACCGAGCTCCTCGTGGGGGTCGCCCAGCTCGACGTCGAAACGGAAAGCCCGGTGGCGCATGTCGTGGACGTGGGAGCGTGTGTAGTTCATCAACGACGCGCTGATGTCGTAGGTGCCGGGGAGCAGCAGCAGCCGCTCGACCCGCAGATCGAGATGTCCCGCGCTGCCGGGATCAATGGCGTCGGGGACGAGCCCGGCCTCGCGAGTGCTGGGACTCGTGACCCAGACCCCGTCGAGAGTGAAGAGCGCGACCCCCCAGATCGGGCGCTCGATGTGCGTGTCGCACTGGTAGTGCAGCCGGAAGACGACCGTGTCGCCGGTCCGCACCCGCTTGACCGGCTGCCCGGACGCGTCGAGGAGCTCGATCTGCTCGATGCGAGCCTCGCCCGAGCCCCAGCGCGCACCGTGGTCACCGTCGGCGACTCGCTCGGTGTGTGCCTCGGTGAGGTACTCGTCGATGACCTCGGCCGCCGGCCCGAGGCGGTGGAGGGCACCGTGGTCGAGCCACACCGCCGTGTCGCAGAGGTTGCGCACGAGGTTCAGGGTGTGCGACACGATCACGACCGTCGTGCCCTGCGATTGGAGCTCGTCGAACTTCTCGAGACACTTCCGTTGGAAGTCGGCGTCACCGACGGCCAGGACCTCGTCGACGAGAAGGATGTCGGGATCGACGTTGATCGCGACCGAGAACCCCAGCCGCACGTACATGCCCGACGAGTAGTTCTTCACCGGGATGTCGATGAACTCGTCGAGACCGGCGAAGGAGACGATCTCGTCGAAGCGCTCGGTGATCCGGCGCTTACTCAGGCCGAGGATCGAGCCGTTGAGGTAGACGTTGTCGCGGCCCGAGAGCTCGGGGTGGAACCCCGC
>JACDBD010000346.1 GCA_013695115.1 Actinomycetota bacterium
AAGGCGATGATCGCCACCGGCGGCGAGCTCACCGAGTTGGCGCGCAGCCATCGGATGGGCCTCACGGCGCACGGCGAGCTCGACTTCGCTGCGCTGCGCGAGCGGGTGGCGTCGATCGAGGAGCACATGCACCGCACCGTCGTCGACCTGCTCGAGTCGCAGCAGGTGCGGCTGCTCCGGGGCGCCGGCCGCCTCAAGGGCCCCCATGAGGTGGTGGTCGAGACCGCGGCGGGCATCGAGGAGCTCGAGGCCGACTTCGTGGTGCTCGCGACCGGCTCCCGTCCCCGGGTGCCCGACTTCGCCCCCGTCGACGGCGAGCGCGTCCTGACGACGCGCCAGTCGTACCCGCCGCCCGAGCTACCCGAGCACGTCGTGATCGTCGGATCGGGCGTGACCGGCGTCGAGTTCACCCACATGTTCGACTCGCTCGGCTCGCAGGTGACGCTCGTGGTCTCGCGCCAGCAGGTGCTGCCGCTCAAGGACCCCGAGGTCGCGGCGGTGCTGGAGGACGAGTTCCTCCAGCGGGGTGTGACCCTGCTCAAGGGCGCGCGCGCCCAGGCGATCGAGCGAGCCGGCGAGAAGGTCACGGTCCGGTGCAACGACGGAAGGGTGGTCGAGGGCTCGCACGCGGTGCTGGCGGTCGGCTCGATCCCCAACCGCGAGGACCTCGGCCTCGAGGAGGCCGGCGTCGAGGTCGACGACGGCGGCTACATCTCCGTCAACCGGCACTGCCTGTCGAACGTGGAGCACATCTACGCCGCCGGCGACGTGTCGGGGAAGCTGCCGCTGTCGTCGGTGGGCGCGATGCAGGGGCGCAAGATCGCCGAGCACCTGATGGGCCTGCACAACCGGCCCCACCGGCACCTCGACTACGACAAGGCGGCGTCGGCCATCTTCACCGACCCCGAGATCGCCGACGTCGGGCTGGCCGAGGCCGAGGCGTTCGCCGCCGGGCGCAAGATCCGGGTGACCAAAGTGCCGTTCTCGGCCAACGCCAAGGCCCACATCAAGGGCGATCCCCGCGGGTTCGTGAAGATCCTCTCCGACCCCGCGACCGGCGTCGTGCTGGGGGGCTCCATCGTGGGCCGGAACGCCGCCGAGCTCATCAGCGTGGTGGCGGTGGCGGTCACCAACGGACTCACCACCACCGACATCGTCGACTCGCTGCTCGTGCACCCCGCCCTGGCCGAGTCGCTGGCCGACGCGGCTTCCTAGTGGGGGGCAGCGCCCCCCGCAACCCCCACCGTTTCGCCGGTACCGATTCCGGGTAGAACTCGGGCTATGCAGATCACTCTTGATACTGACGATGCCCGCACCCGTCTCCACGAGCTGGCTGGCCACGCTGGCGAGAAAGCTCAGGAGGTGGCAGCGGAGGCCAGCAAGAAGGTTCAGAAGCGCTACGGGAAGCGGGTGAAGAAGCTCGAGCGCAAGTTCGAGCGCAAGCTGGAGCACGCGGCGCGCGCACTCCCCGTCGACACGCCCGTCGACAAGCACCGCCGGAGCCGCACCGCCAAGCGTTCCGGGGGGACGTTCTTCATCCTCGCGACCCTCGGCGGCCTCGCGGTCGCGTACTACGCCTGGAAGCGTCAGCAGGACGCCGCCGACCAGCGGCCCGCGCCCGACGCGTTCGGGACCGCCGCGGACGAGTCGGGCAACGGCCGCCGCGAGACGGCGACCACCCACGCACCGCTCTCGTAGCTAGAGCGCCAGCTCGCCCCGCACGACGGTCACGGCCCGGCCGCCCAGTCTGACGCGACCGCCCTCCACCCGGACCGCGACGGTGCCCCCGCGCGCGGACGCCTGGTAGCCGACGAGATTGTCGCGGCCGAGCCGCGCCGCCCAGTAGGGACCGAGCGCGCAGTGGGCCGCGCCCGTGACCGGGTCCTCGTCGATCCCGTAGCGGGGGGCGAAGTAGCGCGAGACGAAATCGGCCTGACTGCCGTCCGCGGCGCTCGTCACGATCACGCTCTCGAATCCTGCGAGCCGGGCGAACTCGGGGTGGACGCCCCGGACCGCGTCTTCATCCGCGACCTCGATCAGGTACCCGACCCCGGCTTGCATGGTCTCCTTCGCCTCGACACCGAGCGCGTCGGCCAGACCGTCGGGGAGCGACGCCGGCTCGGGCGGGTCGGCGGGGAAGTCGAGCTCGATCGCGTCACCCGTGCACTCCGCTGACAGGAGTCCGCGGAACCGGGTGTGAAACCGGGCCGGCTCCGCCCGCTCCAGCCGCCCCGCTTCCCACAACACGTGCGCGCTGGCGAGGGTGGCGTGGCCGCACAGCTCGACCTCGGTCGTCGGCGTGAACCACCGCAGCTCGAAGTCATCGTCGAGTGGCCGGACGAACGCGGTCTCGGACAGGCTCATCTCCGCCGCCACCGACTGCATCCACGCGTCGTCGGCCGGCTCGTCGAGCAGGGATACCGCCGCGGGATTGCCGGTGAACGGTCGCGATGCGAATGCATCGACGACGAAGAGGGGCACGCCCATCGGGCTATTCGATCACGACGAGCACGTCGCCGGTGCCGACATTGTCGCCGGCGCCGACGCGCACCTCCTTCACCGTGCCGCCCTGCTCGGCGTTGATGTGGTTCTCCATCTTCATGGCCTCGAGCACCAGCAGCGCCTGCCCGGGCTCGACCGCGTCTCCCACGCTCACGAGCACCTTGACGATCGTGCCCTGCATCGGCGCGCCTACCGTGCCGTCACCGCCGCCGCCGCCGGTCCCGGCGGAGCGGGGCCGCGTCACCCGGCGACCAGCCGCGGCCGCGCCTCCGATCGGTGCGTCAGGCAGCCACACCCGGACCGAGAAGCGCTTGCCGTCGACCTCCACCGGAACCGTGCGTTCCGTCAGTGACTCGTCGGGCTCGGGTGCTACGGCCAGCGGCGGTGGAGCGGCGGCGGTCAAGAGCGACTGATCGAGCTCCTCCTCGACCCATTTGGTCGAGTGGTTCCCGGCGGCGAAGTCGTCGTGCGCGACCAGCGCCAGGTGGGCGGGTGTCGTCGTGCGCACACCCTCGATCTCGAGCTCGCGCAGCGCCCGCAGCATCCGAGCGCGGGCCCGATCGCGGTCGGGCGCCCAGACGATCAGCTTGCCGACGAGGTTGTCGTAGTACTGCGAGATCGTGTCACCCTCCTCGTAGCCGCCGTCCCAGCGGACCCCCGGGCCCGACGGCACCCGCAGTCGGGTGATCGTGCCGGGAGAGGGGAGGAAGCCCTTGGACGGGTCCTCGGCGTTGATGCGGCACTCGATGGAGTGGCCCCGCGACGCCACCGAGTCCTGGGTGAACGACAGCGGCTCGCCCGCCGCCACCCGCAGCTGCTCGGCGACGAGGTCGAGCGACGTGACCATCTCGGTGACGCAGTGCTCGACCTGGAGGCGGGTGTTCATCTCCAGGAACCAGAAGTCGCCGTCCTGGTAGAGGCACTCGACCGTGCCCGCGTTCACGTACCCGCACGCCTGCGCCACCTTCACCGCGGCCGCGCCCATCGCCTGGCGCGTCTTGTCGGCGATGCCGGGGGCGGGGCTCTCCTCGATGAGCTTCTGGTGCCGCCGCTGCGTGGAGCAGTCGCGCTCGCCCAGCGCGACTGCGTTGCCGTGGGTGTCGCAGAACACCTGCACCTCGATGTGGCGCGGCCGGGTGAGGTAACGCTCGAGGTACGCCTCGGAGCGGCCGAAGTAGGCCTGGGCCTCGCGCGCCGCCGAGTCGAGCGAAGCTTGCGCCTTGTCGGGTCCGTCGACCACCTTCATGCCCTTGCCGCCGCCGCCGTAGGCGGCCTTGATGGTGACGGGCCAGCCGTATTCCTCGCCGAACGTGAGCACGTCGTCGACGCCCGTGATCGGCTCGAGCTTTCCGGGCACGGACTCGACGCCGGCCGCGGCCGCGGCCTTCCGCGACGAGATCTTGTCGCCCATGATCTCGATCGCCTCCGGCGGGGGCCCGATCCAGGCGACGCCCTGGTCGCTGATGGCCCGGGCGAAGTCGGCGTTCTCGGCGAAGAACCCGTATCCCGGGTGCACGCCGTCGACGCCGGCGCGGGCGATCACGCCGAGGATGGCGTCGGTGTTGAGGTAACTCTCGGCGGCAGTCTGGCCGCCGAGCGCGAACGCCTCGTCGGCGTAGCGGACGTGGGCGGCGTCGCGGTCGAGGTCGGAGTAGACGGCCACGCTGGCGACTCCGAGCTCGCGGCACGTGCGCATCACCCGCAGTGCGATCTCGCCCCGGTTCGCCACCAGGATCTTGGTGAGCAACGGCCGTCTCTCCGGCTCGCGGATGGTGGCCGTATCCTACGGGCCGCCCTTCGATCGGCCCATTTCCGTGCGATACCAGGTTCGACGGTTCGACTCGCTCGATTCCACCAACCGGTACCTCCTCGACGAAGCGCGAGCAGGTGCACCCGAGGGACTGGTGGCGGTGGCCGACTACCAAACGGCAGGTCGGGGCCGGCGCGGGCGGACCTGGGTTGCGCCACCGGGCGCGTCGTTGCTCGTGTCGGTGCTTCTGCGCCCGTCGCTGGCGCCCGATCGCGCGCAGCTCGTCTCGATCGGCGCCGGGCTCGCGATGGCCGACGCGGTCGAGCGCGTCGTCGGGTTCGCGCCCGCGCTCAAGTGGCCCAACGACCTCCTCGTGGACGACAAGAAGCTGGCGGGGCTGCTCGCCGAGGCCGACCCCGACGCCGTCGTCGTGGGTGTGGGCGTCAACGTCGAATGGCACGACTTCCCACCCGAGGTCGCCGAGACCGCGACCGCGTGCAACCTGGTCGCGGGACGGACGGTCGACCGCGACGCGATCCTCGATGCGTTTCTCGACGGGCTGGCGGCGCGCTACCGCGACTTCGAGGGCGTCCTTCCCGAGTACCGCGCCCGCCTGTCGACGCTCGGGCGCCGGGTGCGGGTCGAGACGGGAACGGGCACGCTCACGGGCACCGCGGTGGACGTGGGGGAGAGCGGCGAGCTGCTGGTCGAACCGGACGGCGCCGATCGCGTCGCGGTGCACGCCGGCGACGTCGTCCACCTGCGCGACGCGTAGCTAGCTACGGGTCGATGTTGGTGGCGACCAGATCGGCGAAAGCAGCGGCGATCGCCGCCGTCACCGGGCCCGGGGCTGCCGGCAGCGCGGTGCCGTCGATGTGCGAGATCGCCTGCACCTCGCGGGTCGAGGATGTCAGGAGGGCCTCGTCGGCGCGGGCGAGCGCGTTGACGGGTACGTCGCGCTCTTCGGCCGGGATGCCCTCGCGTGTGCACAGCTCCAACACGAGCGCGCGGGTGACGCCGGCGAGGATGCCGGCCGACTCGGTGGGCGTGCACAGGGTGCCGTCGAGGGCGAGGAAGACGTTGGAGCCGGTCGCTTCGCAGAGGTTCCCGGCGGTGTTGGCGAAGATCGCCTCGCCACCGCCGTGTTCACGGGCGAACGCGAGGGCGCGGACGTTCTCGGCGTAGGAGATGGTCTTGAGCCCGGCGACGGCGCCGTGCTCGTTGCGGGTCCACGGGACCGTGACGACGGTGGTGCTCGCCGGCCACGGCGCCATCGGACCCGCGGCCACGATCACGGTCGGCGGCGCGTCACCACGCTCCGATCCGAGCGGTGAGGGCCCGCCGGTGACGGTGATCCGGACGCGCCCCTCCGCGAGCCGGTTGGCGTGCAGCACGGCGTCGACTGTCGTCCGCAGCCTCTCCGTGTCCGGGGCTTCGAGCCCGAGCCCGTCGGCCGACCGAGCAAGCCGCTGGACGTGGCGCGTCCACGCGAACGGCACGCCGCCGTACACCCGGAGCGTCTCGAACACGCCGTTGCCCACGAGCAGGCCGTGGTCGAACGGAGAGACGCGGGCCGCGCTCGCGGGCAGGAGCTCGCCGTCGACGGAGACGACGGGATCCGTCACGATGCCAGTGCCGCCGCCTGTACATCGTGACGGCCCGCGGCCGCCAGGAGTCGCGCTGCCTTGAGCTCGGTCTCGGCCCACTCCGCGTCCGGCCGGGAGTCGGCCACGATGCCGGCTCCCACTCCCAGATGGGTGGCCCCACCCGACATCGTGAACGTGCGGATAGCCACCGCCAGCTCACCGGCATCGCGTTCGGTGTCGATCCAGCCGACCGCGCCGCAGTAGACCCCGCGCCGCACCGGCTCCAGGTCCTCGATGATCTGGAGCACGCGCGGCTTCGGAGCCCCGGTCACCGACGCGGGGGGAAAGGTGGCGCGCAGCAGCGACCCGACGCCGGCGTCCTCGCGCAACCGCCCCCGTACGGTGCTCACCAGGTGGTGGAGCCCGGGGTGCGCCTCGACCGCACACAGCAACGGCACCGCGATCGACCCGGGCTCGCACACCCGTCCGAGGTCGTTGCGGGCGAGATCGACGATCATCACGTTCTCGGCCCGGTCCTTGGCGCTGGCGCGCAACGCCCCGGGGTCGGTGCCGGTGCCCTTGATCGGCCGGGTCTCGACGC
>JACDBD010000351.1 GCA_013695115.1 Actinomycetota bacterium
GGACGGGGACCGCGGTCGGAACCGGCCGGCGGTCGACCCCGGCGCGCAGCACCTCGCACAGCCGCGTGTACGGGCCGAGCTCGAGATGGGTGAACCGGTGGCGGGGATCTTCGCTCTCGGGCGGCGCCGGCGGCAGCTCGAGATCCACCGGCACCGGGAGCTGCCGACTCCCCGACGCGTCGGCGACCCAGGCGACGCCGTCCTCGAGCCACACCGTCCCGCGTGTCCCGGTCACGCGGGTCACGCTCACGGGCGGTCCCCACGCTCCTGCGGTCTGCTGGAGCACGGCCTCGACACCCGAGGCCAGGCCGAGCCGCACCACGAAGGAATCCTCGGCCGCGCCGGGGGGCCGGTCGGACACGAGCGGGAGTGAGGCGCTGACTGTGACAATCTCGCCCAACCACGCCCGGACCTGGTCGACCACGTGGGAGCCGGATGCCCCCAGCCACCCGCCACCGACCCCGCGGTCGAACCACCAGGTCGGCATCTTGATCTCCGGATCGGCCACCAACGGGAGCCACTGCACGAACGAGGCCAGGCGGGGCTCGCCGATGGCACCGTCGGCGATGGCGCGGGCAGCGACGGCGCGGTCGGTCGCCCACCGGAACTCGTGACCGACGAGGTGCGTCACGCCGGCGGCCTCGGCGGCGTCGAGCATCGCGGCCGCCTGCCTGGTATCGAGCGCGAACGGCTTCTCGCACACGACGTGCTTGCCCGCACCGGCTGCGGCTACCGCGAGGTCGCAGTGGCTGGCCGGCGGGGTCGCGATCGTGACCGCGTCGACGCCCGGCAGCGTGAGGGCGTCCTCGAGGGAGGTCATCGCGTTCGGAACCTCCAGGCGGTCGGCCCGACGGCGGGTGCGCTCGGCGTCGCGCCCGACCAGCGCGAGCACCGTGAACCCGGCGGCACGCAGGGCGGGCACGTGCACGCGCCCGCCGAAGCTCGTCCCGACGACGACTGCTCCGGGGCCGCTCACGCTAGAAGGGCCGGGTGACCGCGCGGGTGGGGCCGAAGCTGTGCAGCGCGAGGGCGTGGAGGTTCGCCAATCCGCCGCAGACCATCACCAGCATGTGGTCGGGGCTTTTCACGAGGTGCACCATCCCGTCACCGTCGACGCGGTCGTTCTCCTCGGCTTTGCGCCGGTGCGGCTCGGGCCACCACGCGACCGGCAGGGCGGCGTGGGCCCACAGCCGTTCCCGCACGTCGTCGATCGCGGGGTAGGACGCGGCGATGAGCTCGGCCCACGGCGGCCCGAGGCACACGAGGATCTCGGCGCCGTGGTGCGAACCGATGAACGCATTGGTGCCGGGGAACGCCAGTGACTTCCCGACGATCTCGAGGAGGTCGACGCCGTCGTCGGCGACGATGTCGGCCACGTCGATCGTGCCGGTGCAGCCGTGCACGGTGACCGCGTTGCCGGCGACGCCCCGCCGCTCGGCCAGCGGGGCCCACGGGGAGCGCTCCTCCCACTCCGCCACCGCGATGCCGGCGACGCGACCCGGTTGACCGAACACGCTCTTCGAGCTGACGCCGACCCGCTGCCCGGCCACGTTGCGCATGACCAGCCGGGTGGCGCGCCCGATCGCGGGGCCGGGCCCGGCGTCGCCACCGAAGCATCCGGTGTCGTAGGGGATCTCGAGGTCGTGGCGGGCGGGCCCGTTCACGAACAGACCGGGGACCACGCTCGAGGTCGTGGTGTTGAGGGCGAAGAGATTGAATACGGGGTCGGCCATGGCCTCGACCGCGGCGCACAGCAATGGCATCGCCTCGGGAGCCGCTCCCGCCATGACCGCGTTGATGGCGACCTTCTCGACCGAGGCCCGGCCGTTCCGGGGTGGGAGCTCGGCCAGGCACTCCTCGGGGAAGCGTCCCGACGCGGCAACGTGGTCGCGCACGCGCGCCTCGGTCGGCGGGACGAGCGGCAGGCCGTCGCCCCAGCCGGCATCGGTGGCCAGCTTCGTGAACGCCACCGGGTCGTCGTCGACCTCGATGCGCTCGCTGGCGAGCCAGTCGATCTGGCAGCCCTCGGGCCCGCACTCCT
>JACDBD010000361.1 GCA_013695115.1 Actinomycetota bacterium
TCGGGGGCCAGATACGGGGCGTCGGTCTCGACCAGGAGACGGTCGAGGGGCGTCGCGACCGCGGCGGCCCGCACGTCGTCGGCCCCCGGGAACGAGACGATGCCGCTGAAGGAGAGCCGGGCACCGAGCCCGACCGCGGTCCGGGCCTCGTCGGGCCCCCCGGTGAAGCAGTGGAAGACCGTGCGACCCGGCGCGCCCTCGTCCCGGAGCACCCGGAAGGTGTCGTCCCACGCCTCCCGGGAGTGGATCACGAGCGCGCGATCGAGCTGGTGGGCGAGCGCGATCTGGGCCCGGAACGCGATCTCCTGCGCGGGGCGCGGGGAGTGCTCGTAGTGGAGGTCGAAGCCGCACTCCCCGACCGCGACGACCTCGTCGTGGGTCGCGAGCTCTACGAGCGCGTCCCACTCGTCGTCGAGCTTCGACGCGTCGTGGGGATGGAGGCCGACCGTTGCCCGCACGTCGGCGTGCCGGGCGGCGAGCTCGACCGCCTGACGAGAGGACTCGAGATCGGTGCCCACGCACACCAGCCACTCGACGCCGGCCTCGCGCGCTCGAGCGATCGCAGCATCGGCCCCGCCGGTCACGAACTGGAGATGGCAGTGGGAGTCGACCCACTTTCCTGGTCGCACTCGCTCGGCGGCCGGGATACCCGGCCGCCGCCCTTCGGGCCGCTCGCCGCTCCCGCGCAATCCTGGCTGCGAGTCACGCGATGGCAGGCCTTCGCTCGCGGGGCTCAGGCCGATTTCGCTTCTTCGGCGCCGCCGAAGCGCTCGGCCCAGGCGGCGAGGTCGTCGTCGGTCAGCTTCCGGAACAGCACCTCCGGAACCGCGAAGCCGCTCCCGGGCGCGAGGGCCTGCAACTCCGCGCCGACGTCATCGGGCCAGCGGACCGCCACCCCGGGGGCGACGGCATCGAGCACCCGACCGGCCGACTCGGGGATGATCGGCGAGGCGAGTACGGCGTAGAGGCGGACGAGGTTTACCCCCGTCCTCATGATCACGGCGGCGCGGTTGGCATCGGTCTTGACCGCCTTCCAGGGCTCGGTCTGCTCCCAGTACGCGTTGCCGGTCGCCCAGATCGCCCGTAGCTGGGCGGTCGCCTTGCGGAACTGCTTGTCGGCCAGGTGCTCGGAGTACGCGCGCACCCGCTCCGAAAGGTCGGCGACGAAGGCGCGCTCGACGTCGCCGTCCTCACCGCCCGCCGGTACCTCGGCACCGACCGAGCGCTGGGTGAACGTGAGGCAGCGGTTGACGAAGTTCCCGAAGGTGTCGGCGAGGTCCTTGTTGACCGCGCCCGCGAATGCCTCCCAGGTGAAGCTGCTGTCGGACGACTCGGGCGCGTTGGCCATGAGGAAATAGCGCCAGTAGTCGGCCGGCAGCAGCTCGAGGGCGTCGTTCATGAAGACGCCGATACCGCGGCTGGTCGAGAACTTGCCCCCGTAGTAGGTCAGCCAGTTGAAACCCTTGATGTAGCTCGCGAGTTTCCACGGCTCACGCGAGCCGATCAGCGTGCAGGGGAACGACACCGTATGGAAGGGGATGTTGTCCTTGGCCATGAACTGCGTGTACTCGACGTCGTCGGCCTCGTACCACCAGCTCTTCCACTCCTGCTGGTCGAGATCCTGCTGGTCGAGATCGAGGTCGGCCCACTCCTTGGTGGCGGCGATGTACTCGATGGGCGCGTCGAACCAGACGTAGAAGACCTTGTTCTCGAAGCCGGCCCGGTCGGGCACTGGGACGCCCCACGCGAGATCACGCGTGATCCCGCGGTCGTGGAGCCCCTCGTCGAGCCACTTGTAGGCGATCGACGTCACCAGGACCGGCCAGTCCTTCTGCTGGCCGATCCACGCCCGCACCTCGTCGGCCAGCACGGACTGGCGCAGGAACAGGTGCCGGCTCTCGCGCACCTCGAGGTTGGTGCTGCCGCTGACCGCCGAGCGGGGCTCGATCAACTCCGTCGGCTCGAGCAGCCGGGTGCAGTTCTCGCACTGGTCGCCGCGGGCGGCCTCGTACCCGCAGTGGGGACAGGTTCCGATGATGTACCGGTCGGGGAGGAAGCGGCCGTCGTCGATCGAATAGACCTGCTCGGTCACCCGCTCCTCGATGAAGCCCTCCTCCTCCAGCCGCCGGGCGAAGTGCTGGGTGAGCTCCTTGTTCTGCTCGGACGAGCTCCGGCCGAAGTGCTGCCACGACAGGCCGAAGCGCTCGCCCAGATCGCGCTGCACGGCGTGCTGGCGGCGGCAGTACTCGGCGACGTCGAGGCCCTCCTCGAGCGCGGCGAGCTCGGCCGGCGTTCCGTGCTCGTCGGTGGCGCAGATGAAGAGGACGTCCTCGCCCTGGAGGCGAAGGAACCGGGCGTACACGTCGGCCGGCAGCATCGAGCCGACCAGGTTCCCCAGGTGCTTGACCCCGTTGATGTACGGGAGCGCGCTCGTGATCAGATGGCGGGTCATCTCACCGCACCGGGGTCGGGGCCAGCGGCCTACGATACCGACCGGTCCCGACCGGCCCGGATGGTTTGGGCAACGGGCCCAGGGGGAGGCGACGCGGATGCACTCGACCGGCATGACCCGCAAAGTCGATTCCCTCGGTCGGGTCGTGCTCCCCGCCGAGATGCGGCGGGTTTTCGGGATCCGCGAGGGTGACCTCGTCGACATCGCGGTCGACGGCCAGCACATCGTGCTCACCAAAGTCGAGCAGCGCTGTGTGTTCTGCGGCGACGGCACCACCCTGGTCGAGTACTCCGGGAAGCTCGTGTGCAAGGGC
>JACDBD010000365.1 GCA_013695115.1 Actinomycetota bacterium
GAAGTCGGCAGCGAGGTGACGCTCGACACGCTGCTCGACCTCCAGGAGCACGACACCACCATCGACCGGCTCCGCCACCGCCGCGAGACGCTGGAGGAGCGCGCCGCACTCGAGGCCGCCCAGGGTCGCCTTGACGACGTGCAGGTCAGGCTGGCCGAGATGCGCGCCCGGCGCGACGAGGCGGCCCAGGAGGAACAGCGCTTCGACGACGAGGCGCAGTCGCTCGAGGCCAAGGCGGCCGAGGTCGAGCGCAAGATGTACTCGGGCGAGGTCGCGTCACCCCGCGAGCTCCAGGCGATGCAGGCCGACGTCGAGCAACTGCGCCGCCACCGCCGCGGCCTCGAAGAACGCGAGCTCGCGGTCATGGAGCGGCGCGACGCGCTCAACGCCGAGGTCGCCAAGCTCGACGAGGAGGCGGCGACGCTGGAGGCCGAGGCGCAGCAGCTGCGTGACGCCCTCGCCCGCGAGGAGTCGAGCATCGACGCCGAGCTCGGCAGCGAGACCGCGGCCCGCGACGAGCTCGCGGCCAAGATCAGCTCCGAGCTGCTCGAGGAGTACGAGCGCTGTCGCAGCCGCGCCCGCGGGGTGGGGGTGGCCCGGCTCGTGGGTGGCATGTGCCAGGGCTGCCACCTCTCGATCCCCGCCACCGAGGCGGAGCGGATCCGCAAGGGCCCCCCGGGCACGGTCGCCCACTGCGACAACTGCGGCTGCATCCTGGTCCCGTGAGCACGCGCGACCGCGTGGTTGTGTACTGCGACGGTGGCGCGCGGGGGAACCCGGGGCCGGCGGCGATCGGTGCCGTCGTCCTCGACCCCACCACTGATCCGCCGACCGAGCTAGCCACCGTGAGCGAGCGCATCGGCACCGCGACCAACAACGTCGCCGAGTACCAGGCGGTGATTGCGGGGCTCGAGGCCGCCCGCGAGCTCGGGGCCCGCCGGGTCTTGCTGCGGGCCGACTCCCAGCTCGTCGTGCGCCAGCTCGAGGGCAAGTACCGGGTCAAGCAGGCGCACCTGCGGCCGCTGTACGAGGAGGCTCGGGCGTTGCTCGGCGACTTCGACGAGGTCGATCTCGCGCACGTACGCCGCGACGACAACGTCGTGGCCGACGCGCTCGTCAACGCCGCGCTCGACGGTGTCTGAGCCGTGCTGCTCTGGTACGCCGGGCTCTCCGTCCTCCTCGTCCACTATGTCTTCCGCAGCGGCGGTGTCGACTATCGGCTCATCGCGCTCGGGTCACTCCTTCCGCTCGCCCTCGACCTGCCGCTGCGGCGTTTGGCCTACGGACACACGCTCGCGGCCGGCGTGGCACTCATGTTCGTGGTGATGGTCGGGACCATCGGCCGGCCGCGCCTCCTGCGCCGTCGGCTCATCTGCATCCCGATCGGGTTTCTCTGCGGGCTCGTGCTGTCGGGCGCCTGGACCGACGCCGGTGTGTTCTGGTGGCCCTTCAACGGCGCCCTCCCGCACGAGCCGTTGCTGCCGCCGGCCCCGATCGTGGCGCTGGAAGAGCTGGTCGGACTGGGCGCGTGCGCGTGGATCGTCGCGGAATTCGGGCTCACGGACCCGGTACCGCGTCTCGCGTTCCTGCGCAGCGGTCGGCTGCGGGTGAAGTGAGCGGTGATCGTCTTCGTGCGCCACGGCGAGACGACCCCGAACCGTCAGGGCCTGCTACTCGGGCGGGCCGACCCCGCGCTGACCGACCGCGGCCGGCGCCAGGCCGACGAGCTGGCCGAGTGGATCGGCGCGTGGGAGCCGGTCGCCGTGCTCGCCAGTCCGCTGGCGCGGGCGCGCGAAACCGCCGCGCCGATCGCCGCCGCCGTCGGCTGCGACGTGGAGATCGACGACCGGCTGATCGAGATCGACTACGGGGAATGGGAAGCGCGGCCGTTCGCCGAGCTGCCGCCGGACGTGGTGGCGCGCTGGCGTGACGACGCCGACTTCGCCCCGCCCGGCGGCGAGAGCTTGCGGGTGGTGGGCAAGCGCGTCGCTGCCTTCTGCGAGGAACGGCTGGACCAGCGGGTCACGGTGGCGGTGAGCCACGTGTCACCGATCAAGGCGGCGGTGACGTGGGGGCTGGGAGTGGGCGACGAGCTCGCATGGCGCATGCGTCTCGACGTCGCCTCGGTGACGAGGATCGGACCCGGCCCCGCCCTCCTCTCCTTCAACGAGTCCCGGGGCTCACTCCACCCGTAGCGGGATCGTCTGAGGGCGCGCCGGGCGCGCGTGGGCGCCGGCGCCGTCGACGACGAAGCGGCCCTCGCCGGGCCCGTCGGCCACCGGCATGCCCAGGGC
>JACDBD010000375.1 GCA_013695115.1 Actinomycetota bacterium
GGGGCGGGCCCGCCCCTCGTGGCCTCGACCGGTTCGCGTTGACCGTCTCGGGTGGCGGGATCGAGGTCGACACCGGCACGGTCTTCACCGGCCCGCCGATCGGCACCGACACCACCGGACAAGGCGCCGAGGGAGCCCCCTGTGTGTAACGCCGCCGACCTCCTCCCGAGCCGCCCATGAGCGTCCGGCAGGCGCTCATCATCCTGAACGGGGTGGCGATCCTCGCGATCGTCGCCGTGATCGCGGTGCGCGTCCTGAGCCTGCGCCGCAACCCGGAGCCGACGCCGCCGCCGAACAAGACCCCGTTCCTGCCCGACGAGGACCTCGAGGGCCGCCGGCTCGAGCGGGTGGGCGGGTGGTCGCTGCTCTTCGTGATGGTGATCGCGGTTTCCTTACCCGTCTACTTCCTCGTCGAGCCCGACCGCCAGGTCGACGCCGACGAGCAGTTCGAGGAGCGCTCGGTCGAGCGCGGCGCAGTGCTGTTCGCCAACGAGCAGAGCGAGGCCTACGACTCCACCGTGTCACTCGGGTGCGCCGACTGCCACGGCGTCGACGGCACAGGGGGCTCGGCCACTCAGGTGCTGCAACCCGAGGACCCGAGCTGCGAACCCGACGCCGAGGTCACCGCCGGGACGCCGCAGGTGTGCCGGCCGGTCCAGGTGAGCTGGCAGGCGCCCGCCCTCGACGTCGTCCTCCTGCGTTACGACCGCGCCCAGGTCACCCAGATCATCACGTTCGGGCGCCCGGGAACGCCGATGCCGGCGTGGGGCGTCGCCAGCGGCGAAGGGTCGAAGAACGAGCAGAGCATCGACGACCTCGTGAACTACCTCGCCAGCATCCAGATCACCCCCGACGAAGCGAGAAAGGCGTCGACCAAGGCACTCGAACAGGCCCGTGACAAGGCCGCCGCCGACGCCGAAGACGCCCAGCAGGCGGTGACGGACGCGGAGGCGGCGGTGGGCGCCGCTCCGCCCGACGAGCTGGCCGGCGCCCAAGAGGAGCTCGCCGACGCCCAGGACACGCTGGCGGCCGCGATCTCGTGGCGCGACCAGCTGGCGGCGACCTCCGACGGCCAGATCGCGTTCCAGCTCCAGTGCGCCCGGTGCCACACGAAGGGGTGGTCGTACTTCGACCCGCTCGACCCCGACGCCGCCCTGCCGCCGGGCCCGATGGGCGGCGGCGCCTTCGGCCCCAACCTCACCGGGGGCGCCGAGCTGCGCCAGTTCCCGGGCGCGACCGGCATCGAAGAGCAGGTCCTCTTCGTCGCCGAGGGCGTCGCCCCCAACAAGCCCTACGGCGTGCGCGGCATCTCGTCGGGTCGGATGCCGCACTTCAACCAGACGCTCACAGAAGAGCAGATCCAGCTCATCATCGACTACGAGCGCACCCTCTAGGACGGTCGGTCACGGTGGACATCCTCGTTCTCGCCCAGGAGCACGCGGTCGACAAGAGCCTCTGGAACCCGACGATCCTCGGGGTACTCGTCGTCGTCTCCGGGGTGATCCTCTTCTGCGGGTCGATCTACCTGCTGCTCGGGACCAACCTGGGCGCCCGGCTCGGGTTCCTGGTCGCGTTCACCGGGCTGATGGGCTTCCTGGTGGTGCTCAGCCTGCTGTGGATGACCACGGCATCGCCGCTGAACACGATCAAGGGGCGGGTGCCGGAGTGGGAGGTGAAGCAGGTCGTCGCCGACCTCGGCGAGGCCAGGATCGACGACGCCCGCACCATCAAGCAGGACGGCGAGAAGGTCTCCGCCACCGAAGCGGCGAACGTGAAGGCGGCGGTCGACGACGCGCTCGTGGGCGTGGAGCCGACGGCGGCCGAGCCCGAACCTCCGGAGAAGGAGTTCGCAGAGTTCGGCGAGGTCACCGGGTTCATGACCGGCGACACCTACGAGGTGGGCGGCGGCGCGCCCAACCCACTCGACTTCGAGATCACCCACAAGCCGCTGGTCGCGGTGGTCGAGTACTGCGAGGTGGTCGACGTCGAGGTGGACTTCGGCCTCCCACCGCCGGAGCCGGAGTGCGACCCGCAATCCGACAAGCAGGGCTTCATCATCCTCGAGCGCGACCTCGGTTCGCTGCGGGTGCCGCCGTTCGTGGCCTTCGTCATGTTCACCGTGCTCTTCGGCCTCGGTCTGCTTGCCCTCCACTGGCGGGAGAAGGACGAGGCCGCCCTCCAGGCGCTCCGGCCGGCGCCGGTCCCGAGCAAGGCATGAGCGTCCTCGCGCAGCAGATCATCGACGCCGGCGGCGGCAAGGGCGAGGGCGGGCTCGCGTTCGTCGCCTTCACCCTCATGTGCCTGCTCACGGTGGGGGCGCTGTTCTTCATGGACCGCATCCGCCGCCGGCGGGGCGAGCGCGACGGGCGCGGCGGCGGCCCCGGTCCGTCGCCGGGCTAGCTCCAGATCCTCGACTGAGCCACTGCCCGGCTAAGGCGAGCTGAGCGCGCCCGCCGCGGCCGCGGCGGCTTCGACGGTGGCGTCCACGTCGGCCGGGGTGTGCGCCAGGCTCGGGAACATCGCCTCGAAGCTGCTGGGTGCGACGTACACACCGGCGTCGAGCAGGCCGTGGAAGAAGGCCGCGTACGCCTTGGCGTCGGCCGCCCGGGCGTCGTCGTAGTCGTGCACCGGCTGCTCGGCGAAGAAGAGCCCGACCAGCGTGCCCACCCGGGGAACCTGCGCCGGCACGCCCGCGTCGGCGAGGACGGAGTGCAGGCCGTCGGCGAGCGCGGCCGCGGTGCCCTCGAGGGTCGAGTAGGCGTTGGCGTCGAGCAGTTCGAGCACCGTCAGACCGGCCGCGGTCGCGAGCGGGTTCCCCGACAGGGTGCCCGCCTGGTACACCGCGCCGACCGGCGCGAGCTCGTCCATGACGTCGGCGCGTCCGCCCACGGCCGCCAGCGGAAGGCCGCCGCCGATCACTTTGCCCAAGACCGACAGGTCGGGGGTCACGCCGAAGACACCCTGGGCACCGGCGGGGCCGAGGCGGAAGCCGGTGATGACCTCGTCGAGGACGAGCAGGGCGCCGTGGTCGTCGCAGCGCCGCCGCAGCCCGGCGAGGAAGCCGTCCGCCGCCGGTACCAGCCCCATGTTGGCGGCGACCGGCTCGACCACGACCCCGGCGATCTCGTCGCCGAAGCGGGCGAAGGCCTCGTCGATGGCGGCTTCGTCGTTGTATGGCACGACGACGGTGTCGGCGACGGTCCCGTGGGTCACTCCGGCTGAGCCGGGCAGGCCGAGGGTGGCGACGCCGCTGCCGGCCGCGACGAGCAGGGCGTCGAGGTGCCCGTGGTAGCAGCCGGCGAACTTCACGATCTTGGGCCGCCCGGTGGCGCCCCGGGCCAGGCGCACCGCGGTCATCGCCGCCTCGGTGCCCGACGAGACCAGGCGGACCTTCTCCACGCTGGGGACCCGGTCGCAGATCGCCTCGGCCAGCTCGACCTCGGCGGCGGTGGGCGCGCCGAACGAGGTGCCGGCGGCGGCGGCCCGCTGCACCGCCTCGACCACCTTCGGGTGGGCGTGCCCGAGGATCGACGCGCCCCACGACTGCACGTAGTCGCAGTAGCGGCCGCCGTCGGTGTCCCAGAGGTACGCGCCTTGGCCCCGTGCGACGAAGAACGGATCGCCCCCGACCGCGCCGAAGGCGCGCACGGGCGAGTTCACGCCACCGGGGATCCGGGCTTGGGCGCGATCGAAGAGGCTCTCGCCCACGGCGTCAGCCGTTCAGTCGTTCGGCGACTTCGCGCGCGAGGTAGGTGAGGACGAAGTCGGCGCCGGCGCGCTTGATCGCGAGCAGGTGCTCGCGGGCGACGGCGTCGCCGTCGAGCCAGCCCAGCTCAGCTGCCGCCTTGACCATCGAATACTCTCCGCTCACGTGGTACGCCGCCACCGGCAGGTCGAACGCCTGGCGCACCGCCGCGATGACGTCCAGGTAGGCGAGCGCGGGCTTGACCATGACCATGTCGGCACCCTCGGCGACGTCGAGCGCGGTCTCGTCGAGCGCCTCACGCACGTTCGCCGGGTCCACCTGGTACGCGCGACGGTCACCGAAGCTGGGGGCGCACTCGGCCGCGTCGCGGAACGGGCCGTAGAGGGCAGAGGCGTACTTGGCCGAGTAGGCGAGGATCGCGGTGTCGGTGTGGCC
>JACDBD010000437.1 GCA_013695115.1 Actinomycetota bacterium
CGCTCTTCGAGGAGCTGCTCTCGGAGGACGGCGAGCGGGCCGACACCGCCGACACCTGAGAGCTCGGCGGCCGGGGCCGCGCGCGGCTTACGAGCCTGACGACGGGTAGTGGTGCTCGGCTTGGGGATCGTCCTCCTCTCGCGCGATCTCACGCGCCTCCTCCAGGCGCTGCCGGGCCTCGTCGAGCTCGAGTGGGAACCAGTGGGTCATGGCCAGCGCGACGAGGGCGCGGGCGCACGCGATCCGGTCCCCGGCGGTGCGTCCGAGGTCGAGGGCGCGCCGGGCGCGTTCCGCGCCTTCGCCGACCCGACCGCTCACCCAGAGCGCCTCGGCCGTCTGCGCCAGGATCCGCGCGACGAGCGCCGGATCGGTCTCGCCAAGGTCGGCGAGTGCATCGTCGAGCGGCGGGAGATCGACAGCGATGCCGAAGCTCCCGGATGTGATGTCGACCCGAACGAGGTCGGCGAGCGCGAGCGCGAGGCCACCTGGGTTCGCGCTCGTCCGGTGGCACTCGGCCGCCCGTTCGAGGTGGTGCCGAGTCGGGCCCCGGTCCATGTTGCGGTAGTGGGCGAGCCCGGCGCGGTGGTGGAGGTCGGCCAGGACGTCGTCCCCCACCCCGACCTGCTCGGCCGCCCCGGCCGCGGCCCCGAAATAGCGGGCGGCTTCCCCCCACGCCAGCATGTCCCACGCCCGCTCGCCCGCCTCGCGCGCGCTCTCCAACAACCGCGCCGGCTCGACCAGCGGGCCCGCCTCGATCAGGTGGTGCGCCACCTCGAGGACCCGCGCCCCGGCAGCCTCGACCGCGGCGCTCCCGACATCGAGCGCGTCCGCAACCGCGAGATGGATGCGACGGCGACGGGACGGGTCGGTGCGGGCATGGAGCGCTTCGCTGAAGAGCGGGTGGGCGAAGCGCAGTTCGGGGCCGTCCCACGAGAGGACACCGTGGCCCACCCCCTCGTCGAGGAGGTCCTGGAGCTCGGCCTCACCGGAGCCGGTCACCGCTGCGAGGTCGGGGAGCCGGACGGTGTCACCGAGGAACGACGCCAGCGTGAGCAGCTCACGGGCCGGATCACTCACCTCCGCCACCCGCCCGGAGATCTCGTCGCCCAGCTCCTCGGGGACCGCGGGCGCGCCGGTACCGGCGACCAGGTCGCCGCCCTTCTCCTGCACGCCCGCCGATCGAGAGAGACGGTGGACGACGCTCTCGATGAACAGGGGGTTGCCCCGGGTCGCGCGGTGCACCGTCGTCACCAGCTGCCGCGAGGCACGCTCGAGGCCGAGCTTCCGCACCAGATCGGACGCCTCGGGCTCGGACAGCCCCCCGACCTCGAGCGGGGAACAGATCTCCTCGCGGCGCAACCGGGCGAGCTCGGCGGCAACCGGGCCATCCGGCGCCGGCCGGTGGGTGGCGATGACCAGCACCGGCGTCGGCTGGCGCAGCCCGTGGTCGGCGAGCTCGATCGCGATGTGCCCGAGCAGGTCGAGCGACGGGCGGTCGGCCCAGTGGAGGTCGTCGACCGCGATGACCAGCGGGCGTTCCCGCGCGAGCCGCAGTGTCAGGCGGGCGACCGCCACGAACAGCCACGCCTGTTGCTGCTCGGGCGAGCCGTCCGTCGGTCCGATCGCCGGCCCGTCACCGGCGTCGCGCCCCAGGAGCCGGCCGATGCCCCGGGCGTCGTCACGGAGGTCGGGACTCGTGCCCGCCACCTGCTCCAGCCGAGGGAGCAGGGACCCCACGAACGGCAGGTACGGCAGGTCGAGCTGCTCGCGGCAACGGCCGGCGCAGACCTCGGCGCCTCGCCCGACCGCGATCCGTTGCAGCTCGCGTACGAGGCGCGACTTCCCGATGCCCGGGTCGCCGCTGACGAGCACCACCTGGGGCCGACCGTCGAACGAGTCGTCGAGGCGCTGCTCCAGCCACGCCAGTTCGTCTCGCCGGCCGATCAGCGGGGGCGCGCCCACATGACTCCTTCCGGGTGTCCGGCCCGCGCGCAGCGTAAATCATCAATTGATCCGGGTTCGCGCCGCCACTACGCCCCGTGACCCGGCTCGATGGACCGCACGGCCTGGAACCCGAGCGGCACGGCCCCACTGCGGGCCACCGCGCCACCGACGGGCTCGACCAGGAAGCCCACGTGATCGCCGCCGTCGACCTGCGACCGCACCTGCCCAGTGAACCAGTCGCACTCGGCCAGGACCGGCGCCCCTCCCGGGCCGGATCGCCACGAGAGCGACTGGAACTTGTCGATCTCGTCGCCGGTGGTGCCGCCGAAGCGCTCGGCGAGCTCGCGGTCGCCCTCTCGCAGCAGATGGACCACGATCAGGTCGGTGCGTTGCGCGTGGTCATCAGCCGCTCCAATTGAAGCGGTTGGCGAACCCGCTGAGATCCTGTCCCGAGTACTCGATGCCGAACGCGGATACCCGCGCGTCTGAAACGGGCGCGAGCCCCATCGTCGGTCCGGCCG
>JACDBD010000445.1 GCA_013695115.1 Actinomycetota bacterium
GTTGTCGACCGGCAGGATCTCGAACTCGGCCAGCAGCGCCGAGAGCCGCGCCATGATCACGGCGAAGCGCAGGCCCGCGAACACTTCGTAGAAGAAGAGGTCGTGGGGCTCGCGACCGGTGTTCGCCTGGTACCGGGCGACCATGTCGTCGCGGGTCGGGAAGCCCTCCATACGGGGGGCCGGGATGCCCTCGTGGAAGTGCCGGTCGAGGAAGAGCCACCATCCGAGATCGAGCATCGGGTCGGCGAGCGTGACCATCTCCCAGTCGAGGACCGCGACGCAGCGGTAGTCGTCGTCGAACATCTGATTGTTGATGCGGGCGTCGCCCCAGCACAGCCCGATCTCGCGCTGCTCGGGGACGTTGGCTCGCAACCACTCGAGCGCGGCCTCGGCGACGGGGAGGGCGCGACCCCGAGCGGTCCACTCGAGATAGCGCTCGTAGTAGTTGAGCTGCTGCTCGATCCCGGTCGGGCCGTACTGGCTCTTGTCGAGGAATCCCAGATCGAGCGCCCGCCAGTCGACGGCATGGATGCGGCACAGCGCGTCGACGCCGCTCTCGACCAGCCGGCGCCGCTCCTCGGGGTGGGCCTCGTCGAGCAGCCACCCGCTCTGGGTGTAGGGCGGGTTGTCGGCCGGCACCCGTCCCTCCACCTTCTCCATCACGAAGAACGCCGCGCCCAACGCGGAGGCGTCGGGCTCGTACCAGCGCATGGGCGGCATCGGCACGTCGGTGCCTTCACCGAGCGCCTTGATCACGCGGTACTGGAACTCGAAGTCGGGGTCGAGGAAGAGGTGATGACGGGTGGGCTCGACCCGCACGACGAGTCCCTGCGTGCGCGGGACGCCGTCCTCGGTCCAGGTCGCGTCGAAGAGCAGGGTCTCGTTCGAGAAGCCCGTGAACGAGGGGCCGGTGATCTCCGACACCGAGACGTCGGACGCGCCGAGCCGCGACGCGAGCCAGTCGGCCAGCACGCCGCGGGTCGCTCCGAGGTCGCGCTGCTCGGGAATGGGCATCCTCTATTGCTCCGCTCGCTGCGGGCCGGGATACCCGGCCCGCGGTCGCTCGCTCCGACCCCAAGTCGGTGTGCGGCCGGTTGGTCGTGCCGCTCTCATCAGAGCACCGCGCCGGCGGCGCGCAGCCTGGCTACCTCGTCGGTTTCGAAGCCCCAGCGCCCCAGCACACCGTCGGTGTCGTCGCCGGGGTGCATCGGCGGATCGGGGACGGCGGCCGGTGTCCGGCTGAACCGGGGCGTGGGCGCGGGCTGGGGAACGCCACCCGGCGCCAGGAAGGTCCCCCGGGCCTGGTTGTGCGGATGATCCGGCGCCTCGAGCGGGGTGAGCACGGGCGCGAAGCACGCGTCGGTCCCCTCGAGCAGCTCGCACCACTCGTCGCGGGTCTTGGTGCGGAACACCGTCGCCAGCCGCTCCTTCTCCTGCGGCCAGCGCGACTTGTCGTACTGCGCGTCGGGATCGAACTCGAGGCCGAGCCGTTCCATGAGCTCGGCGTAGAACTTGGGCTCGACGGTGCCGACGGCGACGAACTTGGCGTCGGCGGTCTCGTACACCTCGTAGAAGTGCGCGCCGGTGTCGAGATGGTTGGTGCCGCGCTCGCCCCAGAAGCCGCTGGCGCGGGCGGCGTAGAACGGCGTGAGCATGAGCGCGGCGCCGTCCACCATGGCGGCGTCGATCACCTGGCCCTTCCCGGTGCGGGCGGTCTCGAACGCGGCGCAGGCGATCCCGAACGCGAGGAGCATCCCGCCGCCGGCAAAGTCGCCCAGCACGTTGATCGGCGGGGTCGGCTTCTCGCCTGCCCGGCCCAGCGCCTCGAGCGCCCCCGCCAGCGCGATGTAGTCGATGTCGTGGCCGGCGGCGTTCGCGTACGGGCCCTCCTGACCCCAGCCGGTGAGCCGCCCGTACACGAGACCGGAGTTGCGGGCGAGACAGTCGTCGGGCCCGATGCCGAGGCGCTCGGCGACGCCGGGCCGGAACACCTCGAAGAACGCGTCCGCCTGCTCGATCACGCGCAGCAGCATCTCGACGCCCTCGGGCACCTTGAGGTCGATCGCCACCGCCTGCTTGCCCCGGTCCATGGCGTTCGCCGCCGGACGGGAGCGGTCGATGGCCCGCGCCGCGTCGACCCGGTCGACCCGCAGGACCTCGGCGCCCATGTCGGCGAGCAACATCCCGCAGAACGGCCCCGGCCCCAGGCCCACCATCTCGACCACCCGGAGACCTTCGAGGGGACCCGCCACTAGAACAGATTCTAAACTTGGCCGGTCCGTCCACTTCTGGAGGCTCCGCATGGGCACGCCCGTCATCGTCGAGGCCGTCCGCACCCCGATCGGCAAGCGCAACGGCTGGCTGTCGGGCCTCAAGGCGCCCGAGGTGCTGCGCCACGCGCAGGTCGAGGTCATCAAGCGCGCCGGCATCGAGCCCGGCATCGTGGACGAGGTCATCGGCGGCTGCGTCACCCAGGCGGGGGAGCAGGGCAGCAACGTCACCCGTAACGCCTGGCTCTCGGCCGGCAACGACGTGCTGCCGTATACGACCGCGTGCACCACGGTCGACGCCCAGTGCGGCTCGGCCCAGCAGGCCAACCACCTCGCCGCCGGCCTCATCGCCGCCGGGGGCGCCGACGTCGCCATCGGCTGCGGCGTCGAGCACATGAGCCACGTGCACCTCGGCGCCAACGTGATGAACGGCCCCGGGCACTACAAGACCGAGCCGTGGCCCTACGACGACCCGCCCAACGGGCAGTTCGGCGCGGCCGACCGGATCGCCGACAACCGCGGCATCACCCGCGAGGACCTCGACGAGTGGGGCTTCCACTCGCAGCGCAAGGCCAAGGTCGCGTGGGACGAGGGCCGGTTCGAGCGCGAGGTCGCGCCGATCGAGACGCCGGTCATCGGCGACGACGGCCAGCCCACTGACGAGACCCAGCTGATCAGCCGCGACCAGGGCCTGCGCGACACCACGATGGAGGCGTTGGCGAAGCTCAAGCCCGTCATCGAGGGGTACAAGCACACCGCGGGATCGGCGTCTCAGATCTCCGACGGCGCGGCCGCGGTGCTGTGGATGGACGAGGACAAGGCCAGGGCACTCGGGCTCAAGCCCCGGGCGCGGCTGATGCACCAGCTCGTGACCGGCACTGATCCGTACTACCTGCTCGACGGCCCGGTCGACGCGACCTACAAGATGCTCGACCGTTCGGGCATGGCGATGGCCGACTTCGACCTTTTCGAGATCAACGAGGCGTTCGCGGCGGTGGTGCTGAGCTGGGCCCAGGTGCACAAGCCCGACCTCGACCGCGTGAACGTGAACGGTGGCGCCATCGCGCTCGGCCACCCGGTCGGCTCGACCGGCTCGCGCCTGATCACGACCGCGCTGCACGAGCTCGAGCGCACCGACGAGGAGCTGGCGTTCGTCACCATGTGCTGCGGCGGGTCGCTCGGGACGGCGAGCATCCTCCAGCGGATCTAGGGCAGCGCCGCTCGGATCGCGGTGGCGATGCTCTCCGTAGCCTCGTCGGCCTCGGGGAAGAACATCGGCATGCTCCAGAAGCCGTGGATCATGCCGTCGTACCGGATGGCCTCGGCGTCGACGCCGGCGGCGCGCAACGCGTCGGCGTAGGCCTCCCCCTCGTCCCGCAGCGGGTCGAACTCGGCGGTGACGACGACCGCCGGCGGCAGGCCGGAGAGATCGGCGCGGATCGGCGACGCCCACGGGTGGTCACCGTCGACCGTCGGAGC
>JACDBD010000002.1 GCA_013695115.1 Actinomycetota bacterium
GCCCCGAACCCGTCGCAGGTGAGCAGACAGCGGGACACACCGTCCCAGAGCGCCCGCTCGATGTCTTGGGGCAGCCGTCCGGTCACCTCGCCGAGCTCGGCGGCGAAGCACGCGCCCCGCGCCCGCAGCACCTCGACGACCTCGGCGGTCGCGCCGACGGCGGGCTCGGCCGGCTCGGTGTCACCGCGCGCCGCCTCGAGCAACCACTGGAGATCGTCGCGGAGCACGAGTGAGACCGGGGTTGCCTTGTTGGGAGCCCCCGCCGGCGCGTCGGCATCGCGACTCGATGGACTCAGCCGGAGCCAGGCGATCTCCCCCTCGTGGCAGAGCCGGTCGAGCGCGGCCGCGTCGTAGCGGCGCAGTCGCCGGCTGAGCAGCTCGGGCTCCCATGCCGCCGCCGCCGCTTCCCAACCCTGGAGACGGTTGATGACGGTCGCCAACCCCTCGTCGCCGACCAGCTCGGTGCCGGGGGCGACGTGGTGCCAGCGCAGGAGGAATCGCATGAAGTCCCGGGCGGTGGCCCGCTCCACACCCTCCCGGCGCACGCGCCGCGAGTACGCGTGCATGCGGGCGAGGAGCCGTCGGGCCACCCACTCCACGCTCGTGGCGTCAGTCGTATAGCTGCCCTGGAGCGCGACACCTTCGTGCTCGAGGGCGGCGAGCCCGGTCGCGATCCGCCCGGCGGTAAGACCGGTGGACGACGCCAGCTCGTTCACCGTGGTGACGCCGGCGAGCTCGAGATGGCCGCGCACGACCGCGGTGACGATGGCGTCGTCGCCGTCGAACACGCGCCGGGCGACGTCGACCATCTCGGTGGCGCACCACAGCTTGCCCCCTTCCCGCGATCGGATCGACTGAGTTCGGCCCCGCGCCGCCAGCTCGTCCCACAGCTCGCGCCAGTCGGGGCGGGGTGGCATGACGACGAGTGAGCACAGGAGATCGTGCAGGTCGTCGGCGCTGTCGGGCCACGGGGTGACCTCCTCGTGGACCTGGGCGATGGCCTCGGGATCGAGCTGGCCGATCGAGGTCAGGTCGACGGCGAGGCCTCGGCGGAGATGGACGGCGTTGGTGCGGCGGTTCTGGAACTCCTCGTCGTCGAGGAAGGCATACGGCCGGGCCGTGAGGATCTCGTGGGCCAGCACCGACGGCTCGGTCGTGTCGACCGTGTGGACCGCCACCTCGCCGGTCTCGATCCCTTCGAGTAGCGCGCGCAGGCCGTCGACGTCGAGCGCCTCGCGCAGCGTGTCGTCGACGGTCTGGCGCACGATGAGGTGGTCGGGGATCTCGATCGGCCCGACCTGGTTGTCCTGGCACGCCGCCGCCTGGGGGAACAGCGCGGCCATGAGGTCGTCGGCCTCCATACGCTGGATCGGGGGCGGGTTGCGGCGCCCGCCCCTGAAACGCAGCACGAGCAGGGCCCGGTTGAGGTTCCACCGCCACCGCGACTGAAACATCGGCGCGTCGAGGACCGCCTGCTCGAGGGTCTCGTCGATGGCCTGGCTCTTCACGTAGTGGGCGACCTCGTCGAGCGGGAAGCTGTGGTGGGGGCCGAGCGACAACACGATGGCGTTGTCGCTGGCGGCTGCCTGAAGCTCGAAGTTGAAGGTGCGACAGAACTTCTTACGCAGGGCGAGCCCGAACGCCCGGTTGATGCGCCCCCCGTACGGGGAGTGGATCACGAGCTGCATCCCGCCGGTCTCGTCGAAGAATCGCTCGATGACGAGCATCTGGAGCGTCGGGGTGGCGCCGAGCACCGCCCGTCCGACCGCCAGGTAGTCGACCAGCATGGTCGCTGCCTCGGGGCCGACGCCGGTGGTCTCGACCAGCCAGTCGCGGGCACCGTCGGGCGCGCCGGCGGCGAGGAACGCGTCGACGCGGGCACGGAGCGCCGACACCTCTTCGGAGAGCTCGGTGGTGCGGGCGGGCGCCTCTCCCATCCAGAAGGGGACCGTGGGTGGGGCGTTGCCGGCGTCGCGCACGCGCACCACGCCCGCCTCGATCCGACGGATCTGCCACGAATGGGTGCCGAGGAGGAAGATGTCGCCCGTCATCGACTCGACCGCCCAGTCCTCGTTGACGGTGCCGATGAAGGTGTCGTCGGGCTCGGCGACGACGCGGTAGTCGCCCACCTCGGGGATCGCCCCTCCGGAGGTGAGCGCGGCGAGCCGTGCCCCCCTGCGCCCGCGCACCTCGCCGTTCACCGCGTCGTGGTGGACGTAGCGCCCGCGGGGGCCGCGGCCGGTGTCGACGCCGTGGGCGACGAGCTCGATGACCTCGTCGAACTGCTCGCGGGTCAGGTCCGTGTAGGGGGCGGCCCGGCGCAGCATCAGGTAGAGGTCGTCGGTGCGCCACTCCTGGGCGCCGACCTCGGCCACGACCTGCTGGACGAGCACGTCGAGGGGTAGGCGCGGCAGCTCGATGGCGTCGAGGCGTCCGGCCCGCACCGCGCCGAGGAGCGCGGCGCACTCGATGAGCTCGTCGCGGGTCAGCGGATAGAGCCGCCCTTTCGGTACACCGGCCCGCGAATGGTTGGACCGCCCGACGCGCTGGAGGAAGGTGGCGATGCTGCGGGGCGAGCCGATCTGGCACACGAGCTCGACCGGCCCGATGTCGATGCCGAGCTCGAGTGACGCCGTCGCGACCAGGGCCTTGAGGTCGCCGGCCCGCTGGCGGGTCTCGACCCGGTGCCGACGCTCCTTCGAGAGGCTCCCGTGGTGGGCCGACACGACGTCGTCGCCGAGCTTCTCCCCGAGCTGGTGGGCGAAGCGTTCGGCCAGCCGGCGGGTGTTGACGAACACCAACGTGGTGCGGTGCTCCCGGACGTGGGCGGCGATGCGGTCGACCACGTCGGCCATCTGCTCGGCGCTGGTGACGGCCTCGAGCTCACCCTCGGGCAACTCGATGCCCAGGTCGAGGTCGCGCTGGTGGCCGGCGTCGACGATGGCGGGGAGGGGCCGCTCGCCGACGAGGAGGCGGGCGATGGTCTCGATCGGGCGCTGCGTCGCCGAGAGCGCCACCCGGCTCGGGCGCGTGTCGCAGAGCGCCTCGAGGCGCTCGAGCGTGAGGGCGAGGTGCGACCCGCGCTTGTCGCGCGCAACTGCGTGGATCTCGTCGACGATGACGGTCTCGACCGTGCGAAGGGCGCGGCGGCCGCTGTCGCTGGTGACGAGGAGGTAGAGCGACTCCGGCGTGGTGATCACGAAGCTGGGCGGCGTCCGCACCATCCGCGCCCGCTCACTGCTCGTCGTGTCGCCGGTGCGCACCGCGATCCGGATGTCGGGAGCGTCGAAGCCGAGCTCGGCCGCGACCTCGGCGATCTCCGCCAGCGGCCGCTCGAGGTTCTCGGCGATGTCGACGGCCAGCGCCTTGAGGGGCGACACGTACACCACCCGGGCGAGGCCGTCGATGGGCTCGCCCGCCTCGTGCGTCACGTAGAGCCGGTTGATGCAGACGAGGAACGCGGCCAGCGTCTTGCCCGACCCGGTCGGCGCGGCGATGAGCGTGTCCTCGCCCGCGGCGATGTGGGGCCAGCCGTCGCGCTGGGGGAGGGTGGGCCCGTCGGGGAAACGGCGGCCGAACCAGGTCGCCACCGCGGGGTGGAACCCGTCGACCGACGTCAGCGCGAGCTGGGGGTTCGAGAGCACCGTCGCCATCGGGACCACCATACTGACAGCCGGTGACGGTTGCGAACGCGTGTTCGCTTCCGCGTCTGGGGTGTCAGGGGGTCGAGGGCAGTCGATTCAGGATGGCGTCGGCCCAGGCCACGTCGGGGCGCGGTCGCCGGCGGTCGGCGAGCTCGGCCGGCACCTCGATCTCGAGGCGCACGAGGGCGCCACCGAGGGTCTTGCCCAGGCTGTCGGCCCGCAGCGACCGGGGGCCGCCGCCGCCCAGCGCGCCGTGCAGCACGAAGTTCAACGCCAGCACGTTGCGGGCCTCGTAGCGCTGCACCGCGCCCTCGACCATCGACCCGAAGTGGGCCTTGACCCGATCGGCGGTCAACTCGCGCGCGATCAGGTCGTAGGTGGCCTCGTCGTCGGCGAAGAGCGCGATGTCGGCGATGTCGCCCTTGTCGCCGGCCCGGAAGCCGCACAGCTCGCGTAAGGCAAGAGTCGGCATCACGTGACCTCTTCGATCACCACGTGCACGTCCGGGTCGACCAGGTCCTTGTCGACCAGCGTGGGCCAGATCCCGAGGAGCTCGGTGGCGCGGGCGCCGCCGCGACCGGCGCCGGTGAAGCCGGGCGGGGGCGACGAGAGCGCCAGCGGCGCGAGCTCGCGGCTCACCAGCCCGGCGCTGGCCTGGTCGGGGCAGCGCCACGCCGCCCGCAGGACGACCTCGGGCGGCTCGGCGTCGGTCGGGGGCACGGTCGGTCCGCCGAGCGCGTCGACCCCCCAGTACTCGAAGCACCACTCGTCGACCTCGAGTCCCGCCATCTCCACCCGCTTGGCCAGGATCGCGGCGGTCGCCTTGGCTTTCTCGTAGGCGTCGGGCCAGCCGAACGCGACGCGCGTCTCGCCCGACCAACCCGCGGGATAACAGAGCAACGTCTTGTAGGTGTCAGTCGCGGGCCGGCCCCGCACGCCACTGACCCGCACGCGGTCGTCGCCGAGGTCGTCGAACGTCGCCGACGTGAAGTCGGCCACCACGTCGGGCGCGAAGTACGCCGCCGGGTCGTGGACCTCGTACAGCAGCTGGTGGCGGACGGTGTCGAACGTCACCCGACCGCCGGTGGCCGCCGGCTTCGTGATCACCGCGCTCCCATCGGCTTCGACCTCGGCGATCGGGTAGGGCAGGTCCCACGGATGCGGCATCGCCCACCAGTCGCCGCTGTAGTTCCCGCCCGCGGCCTGTCCCGAGCACTCGAGCACGTGGCCGATGAGCACGCCGGCGGCGAGCCGGTCCCAGTCGTCCCAGCTCCACCCATGCTCATGGGCGGCGGCGGCGAGGAACAGCGCGGCGTCGGCCACGCGACCGGTGATCACGACGTCCGCGCCCTGCGCGAGCGCCTCGACGATGGGCCGGGCCCCCAGGTAGGCGGAGGCGAAGAGCGGATCACCGGGGAGCTCGTCGAACGGCGCGCCGGTGTCGAGGTGGGCGAGCTTCGACCCGGTGCCCGAATGCAGCTCGGGCAGCCGGCTCATGAGGTCGTCGCCGAGGACCGTCGCCACCTTGATGCCCGAGATGCCCATGGCGTGAGCGGTGTCGACCGCGGCCCGGGCCGCGC
>JACDBD010000014.1 GCA_013695115.1 Actinomycetota bacterium
GGCATGCGCGTGATCGCCCACGATCCGTACGCGCCCGACGCAACCCACTCGCTCGACGACCTGCTGGCCGAGGCCGACGTCGTGTCGATGCATGCCGTCCTGACGCCCGAGACGGCCGGGATGATCGGCGGCGGGCAGTTCGAGCGCATGAAGGATGGTGCGATCTTCGTCAACAGCGCCCGGTCGATGCTCCACGACACCGACGCGCTCGTGGCCGCGCTCGCGAGCGGGAAGCTGGGTGGCGCCGGCCTCGACCACTTCGAGGGCGAGCACCTCCCGATCGAGCATCCGCTGGTCGGCATGGCCAACGTCGTGCTCACTCCCCATATCGGGGGCGCGACCTACGACACCGAGGCCAACCACTCCAAGCTGATCGCCGACGGCCTGGCCGAGCTGCTGGCCGGGGGCAAGCCCGACAACCTGGTGAACCCGGAGGTCCTCACGTGAGTTCCAGCAAGCTGACATCCCAGGAGACCAAGGAGATGGTCCTCTGGACGGCGAAGGAGATGCTGCGCACCAACCTCGTCGAGGGTACGGCCGGAAACCTGGGCGCCCGCCTGCCCGACGGGAACGCGGTGCTGACGCCGTCGTCGCTCGACTACATGGAGATGACGCTCGACGACCTGGTGATCACCGACCTCGACGGCAACGTGCTCGCGGGTGAGCGGGGCCCGACCACCGAGAAGGCGCTCCACCTCAGCGCGATGCGGATGCACGACGACATCGACGCCACCATGCACTGCCACGCCAAGTTCGCCACCATGTTCGCGGTCACGCGTCAGCCGATCCCGGCGGTGATCGAGGAGGTCGTGGTGTTCATCGGCGGCGACGTCGAGGTCGCCGACTACCGCACCACCGGCACCGACGAGCTCGCCGAGGAGGTCGCCAAGCGGGTCGAGGACCGTGCCGCCGTGCTCATGGCGAACCACGGGCTGTTCGCGGTGGGCAAGACGCCCAAGGATGTCCTCCACATCGCGTCGCTGGTCGAGCGCACCGCCGAGATCGTCTGGGGGGCGCGCCAGATCGGCGAGGTCGTACCAATCCCCGACGAGGTCAACCAGACGTTCGCGGGCTACTACCGCTTCGGCCGCACCGGGAAGTTCTGACTCAACTCCTTCGGACGTCGCGATCCGCAAAAGCGCTACTAAGTTCACCGCCGTGGGCGATCCGAAGCGCCGGTACTTCTCGCCCGAGATCGAGACCAAGCCGCGCGAGCGGATCGAGCGTGAACGCGACGAGAAGTTGCTCGGCGACCTCCTTCCCTGGGCCTACGAACGCTCGGCACTGATCCAGGAGGTCTGGAGCGAGGCCGGCGTCACCATCGACGACGTCACGACGATGGACGACTTCCACCAGAAAGTTCCGTTCATCTCGAAGGACACGGTCCGCTCGTTCCGCGACCGTCACCACGACCCCTACGGCGGCCTGCTCTGCCTCGACCCGGGGATGACCGAAGTCTTCAGCGCGATCTTCTCGACGTCGGGCACGACCGGCGACCCTACGCCGGCTCCGTACGCGGGGCGCGGCCCGAGCATGCTCGTGCGCGAGTTCTGGGAGACCGGCTGCCGCCCCGGCGACCACTTCGTCGAGATGCTGTTCACGTTCCGCGGCCCCGGCATCCACGACACCATCCGCGGCATCGGCGCCACCCCGGTGTTTCTCGACCACTCCCCCGCCGAGGTTCCACAGTTGGTGCGGTTCAGCCGCGAGCTGCGCCCGACCGCCTGGTACAACCTCTCCGGCCCACTCGTGCTCGCGCTCGAGCAACACGTGGCCGACACCGGCGACAACCTCGCCGAAGCGTTCGCCAGCTACCGGGGCGTCATCTTCGCGGGCGAGCCCATCGGCCCGCGCGCCCGGCACATCGTCGAGGACGAGTGGGGCCTCGAGCTGTTCGTGCAGACCGGCGTGGGCGACGTCGGCGCGGCCACCGAGTGCCGCGAGCACGACGGCTGCCACTTCTGGGAGGACACGTGTTACGTCGAGCACCTCGATCCCGACGGAGCCGAGCCCGCCGGCGACGGCAAGCGGGGGGAACTCGTCGCCACGACGCTCATCGACAAGATCGCGCCGCTCGTGCGCTACCGCTCCGACGACCTCGTGCGGGTGACGCGCGAGCAGTGCGCCTGCGGCCGGACCCACGGGCGGCTCTGGCCGCTCGGGCGCAAGGGGGACGAGGTGGTCGTCGGGGGCCGGTCGGTGCTGCCCGGTGACGTCTGGGCCGCGGTCGAGAGCGAGCCCGAGACGAGTGCAGGACTGTTCCAGGTGATCCGGGCCGCGCGCGAGGTCGACCGGCTCCGCCTCCGCGTCGGCTACTCGGCGGAAGGACCGAAGGGCTTGGGCGACCTCCGCGCCCGCGTGACCGATGCCGTGCAGGCCGCGGTCGGGGTCCAACCCGAGGTCGAGCTGGTCGAGAACGAAGTGCTGCTCCGTCAGGGCCCGCCCCACAAGATCCCCCGGGTCGCGAAGGCATGACGTTCGCGGCGGCGTACGAGGACGCGCCGCGCGCGTGGGGCGTCGGCCGGCTCCTGCTCGACGGCGAGGTCAAGCCCTGGCCGGTGTCGCAGCACGACATCGACGACGAAGCCGAGTCGCAGGCGCCGCGGCTGGCTTCCCTCGGCGTCGGCCCCGGTGACCTGGTCCTCATCGTGGCGATGCTCTCCGAGGCGATCCACGCGGTACCGCTCGAGAAGGCGGCGGGGAAGCTCGGTGCGCTCTACTCGTCGGCCGACGCCACCCCGCCCGACGCCTTCCGCGTCGCGTACCTCATCCGTCAGCTCGAGCCCGCCGCCGTCGTCGGCGTGAACGGGGCCGTGGTGGAGGGCCTCCGCGATCTTGGACGCGACCCCGCTGAGAT
>JACDBD010000001.1 GCA_013695115.1 Actinomycetota bacterium
TCGAGCCGCACCCGCACCCGGTCGCCCTCGAAGTCGAGCGCGCCGACGGTCCCCTCCCACACGTTGCGCGGACTGCCGGCGGGTCGTTCCCCGCGATGGAGCGCGACCGCCCGGGGGTGCAGGACCGCGAGCACGTCGCCCGGCGACGGCACGTCCGCGACCGTCAGCCGCGCCCCGCTGCGGAGCACGACGTCGTGGCCGCGGACCGTCCCCTCCAGCAGGTTCACGCCGACGAGATCCGCGACGTAGCGGGACCGTGGCCGCCCTCGCACCTCGTCCGGTGGCCCCGACTGCACCACTCGACCGTCCTCGATGACGACGATCGTGGTCGCGAGCGCGAGCGCTTCGAGCGGATCGTGGGTCACGAGGATCCGGACGCCGTCGTACGAGTCGAGGTGACGACGGAGGTCGCGCCGGACCTCGGCCCGGGTGGTCGCGTCGAGCGCCGCCAACGGTTCGTCCAGGAGCAGCAGCCGGGGCTGCGGAGCCAGCGCACGTGCGAGCGCGACCCGTTGCGCCTGCCCGCCCGAGAGCTCGCCGGGACGGGTGTGCTCCCGACCGGCGAGGCCGACCCGTCGCAGCCAGCCGGCGGCCTGCCGGCGGGCTTCACCGCGCCCGACACCCCGGCTGCGCAGACCGAAGGCGACGTTCTCGAGTGCACTGAGGTGGGGGAAGAGCAGCCCGTCTTGAAACACGATCCCTACCGGGCGGCGCTCGGGCGGCACCAGCACCCCCGCATCGGCGTCGTCGAGCGCGACGCCGTCGAGGGTCACGTGCCCGGCGTCGAGCGGCTGGAGGCCGGCGAGGGCGCGCAACAGCGTGGTCTTGCCCGCGCCGTTGGGGCCCACCACCACGACCAGCTCACCGGGCGGCGCCGTGAGCTCGAGGTCGAGTTCGAGCGCGCCGAGTCGGAGCCGGACGTGGGTGTCGAGCGTCACAACGGCACCGGCTGCGCCGCCGGCGCGCGCCGACCCCCGAAGACCCGACTACCGACGACCGCGAGGACGGTGACCGAGATGGCCAGGAGCACCAGGCTCAGGGCGATGGCGGCGGCCGGGTTCGTCTCGAGGGCGATGAACACCGCCAACGGCATCGTCTGGGTGCGACCCTCGAAGTTGCCGGCGAAGGTGATGGTCGCGCCGAACTCTCCCAGGGCGCGGGCCCACGTGAGCAGCGCGCCGGCCACGAGCGAGGGCCTGATCATCGGCAGGGTCACCCGGCGCAGCACGGTGAGCCGGCCGGCGCCGAGCGTGGCCGCAGCGTCCTCGTAGCGGGGATCGAGCGAGCGCAGCGCACCCTCGACTGTGATGACGAGGAACGGCATCGCCACGAAGGTCTCGGCCAGGACCACGCCCGGGGTGGTGAAGGGCAGCCGGAGGTCGAACCACTGCTCGAGCCATTGCCCCGCGAGACCGCGCCGACCGAACGCGAGGAGCAGGGCGACGCCGCCCACGACCGGCGGGAGCACCATCGGCAGCAGGACGAGGGCGCGCACGACGCCGCGCCCGGGGAGCGGCGCTCGGGCGAGCAGCCAGGCGAGGGGGACGCCCAGCACCACCGACAGAGCGGTCGCCGACAGCGAGCACACCAGCGACAGGCGCAATGCTTCGCGCACCGACGGTTCGCCGAGCAGCCCGAAGAGGTCGGTCCAGGGCGTGCGCTCTACCAGCCCGATCGTGGGCAGGACGAAGAACGCGACCAGCGCTAGCCCCGCCGGCACCACGAGGAGGAAGGGGACCTGACCGGGTCGGCGGCGGGCGGCGGTCACGGTGGGAGGAACCCGAACTCCCGCAGCACCCGCTGGCCCTCGGCCGAGCGCACGAAGCGCACGAACGGCCGGGCGGCCGCCTGGTTGCCGGCCTCCGCCAACGGGGCGATCGGGTACGCCGCGATCACGTTCTCGTCGTCGGGGATCGTGACGCCTTCGACCGTGCCACTGGCCAGCACGTCGGTCGCGTAGACGATGGCGGCGTCGGCCTCGCCCAGCTCGACCAGCGTGAGCGCCGCCTTGACGTTCTCGGCGCGCGACGCCGGCGTGACCGACACGCCCGCGTTCGCCAGTGCTTTGTCGGCGAACTTCCCGCACGGTACCTGCTGCTCGCACAACACGACGACGAGGCCGGGCTCGTCCAGATCCGCGAGCCCGTCGATGTCACGGGGGTTGCCCTCCTCGACCGCGATCGCGAGCCGGTTGCGGGTGAAGATCGCGGGCTCCGCGGCGACATCGCCCGAGTCCACGACTTTCTGCATGCTCGACTCGTCGGCGGACGCGAACACATCGGCCGGAGCACCCTGCTCGATCTGGACCACGAGCTCCGACGACGCCGCGAAGCTGAACTCGACGTCGACGTCGGGGTGCTCGGCCTCGAAGTCGTCGCCGAGCTGCTCGAATGGTTCCGTCAGCGACGCCGCCGCCAGCACCGTGACGGTGCCGGACAGTCGGCCCCCGTCGTTGCCTCGACCGTCGTCACCGCCACAGGCCGCGGCCGCGACCACCGCGGCGCAGGCGGCCGCGATCCTTCTCGTCACGATCGGCGCGGCACCTCGACGACCACGTTGGTGGCCTTCACGGCCGCGACCGCGAGGTCACCGGGCGCGAGCTCGAGCTCGTCGGCGGCCTCGCGCGTCATGAGCGACACCACCCGGTGCGGTCCGGCTTGGATCTCGACCAGGGCGGTGATCTTGTCCTTCTCCACCCGGGTGACGATCCCGGGGAGCCGGTTCCGGGCCGACCGGCCGACGATCACCTCGGGCTCGGGCGCGTGCGGCGCGGCGGCGAGGAAGCGGGCGAGGTCGGGACCGTCGATCACCCGCTGGCCACCCTCGCTGCGGTGGGTGGGCAGCTTGCCGCTGTCGGCCCAGCGCCGCACCGTGTCGACGCTCACGCCGAGCAGTTCTGCGGCCTGTCCCGGCCGAAATGTCGGCATCTGCCGGGAAATCTAGCCGCGGACCTCCGCAGCTGCGAGGGCGGCGAGGAACGGCTCGCGGATCTCCGGATCGCAATGCCGCCGCACGAGGTCGGCCTTGGTGGCGAGCGGGTCGTCGCCGGCAGGGTGGTTGTCACCGTCCCCGCAGGCGAGTGGGACGTCAGCGCGTCCGTCCCAGCCCGCGAGCGGGAACGTCACGTCCACGTTCACCCGCCGTCCGTCGACCTCGAGCGTGGCGAACGTGTGCACGTCGACCAGGCCGTCCTCGGGAACGGTCTCGGCGACCGTTGACCCCCAGCGCTCCCGGGCCAGTTCGCGGGTGACGAGATACGGGCGGTGCCAGAGCTCCGGTCCGGTGCGCGGCCACTCCTCGCGGGCCATCTCGGCCAGGAGCAGGTGCTTGGTGGAGCACGTCCCGTGCCACTCGTCGAGCACTGCGTCGGGAGTGAGGACGCTCGGCCGTCCGTACGGAATCCGGCTCACCGCGAGCACCGTCTTGACGAGGTCGAGCTCGCTCCCGCACCGCTCGTCGAGTCGCGCCTTGAGGCTCATGGCGAGAGCGGGTGACGGGAATCGAACCCGCGTTCTCAGCTTGGGAAGCTGATGTTCTACCTCTGAACTACACCCGCGGGGGGACGGCGCGAATCCTGGCGCGAAACCCGGCGCGTCGTCCCGAGAGCCGGATGTTACTGGGCCCTTGGGCCGGACGGGAACGTACGCGTGCTTGTGAACAATCGGATGATGCCTGCTGATCGAGTCCGAGCGTCGCGACTGGGCTACGCAGCGAGGCGGCCGCGGCGGTCAGCATGAGCCACGGTTGCCTGGAAGTTGTTGTAGAGAGCCGCCGCGAGCAGGGCGAAGAGTTGACGTGGTGCGCCGACAGCGGGAGCGCGAGACCTCGGTCCGTGCAACCTCGACTTGACCCAAGAGTTCACCGACTCGGTCGGATTCCGAAGGTCGAAGAGGCGCTCCCAGTCGTCTTCGCCGGGGGCGATGGCGTGCAGGCTGTCCGCGCGGGAGATCGTGGCGCTAGAAAAGCTCGGGTCGTCAAGCCGAACCGTGACGTTCGCGAGCCGAAGGCGCGGCTGCACACGAGGGTCGTCGGGAATCTGGTACTCGTTGTACCAGCGGTAGGGTCGCACGGTCTTGCGCTTGTTCCGCCTCCTGTGGGTGCGCAGCCGTTTGAGGGCGACGTAATTCGTCTTCCCGCCGATGACAACAGGGATGTGAGGCGCGCCATTGATTGCCCACAGATCCACCCCCTCCGAGGAGGCTCCTGCGAGCCGCGCCTCGACACGTCCAATCGAGCGCTGGCGCATGCGGCCTTTCGGGAGTTGAGGAACCTTCGTGATCGTGTGAAGTCCCAGGTCATAGAGATGCTCTCGGTTCACGCCACGCAGAGCCATGTCATAAACAATGCCGGTGAGACCGGTCGTAATGCCTTGCAGTCGCTGAACGGCGCGTTCCACGCTGACCGCTTCGGCGTTGCCGCCCGTAGTGATGTGAAAGACATCAACGATGACTTGTTCGCCCGGGTGAGGGAGTCGAGCATGCAGGATTCCGAACTTGGTTCCGTACACCCTCTCCTTCGTCACCTCCCCGAATTCGTCTCGGACCGGGTAGTAGGTCGCGTCCGGATCTGCCAGCCTCTCGGTGAGTTCCCCCGTTTCACGGTCGATTTGCATCGTGCCGGGAGGTGAATTGAAGCGAGAGGCCAAAACGGTGGCGTCCCCTGCGACGAAGTTTTCGCAGGCGGGATGGGTCAGACTCACCCTTCCCTCATCGAACAGTCCGAGTGCCCGCGATTGATCCACCGCCTGATGGCGGAACTCCTCCAACAACCCCTCAAGGATTCGCGGATTGATTCCGTAGGTGTCCCGATAGCGCCGGAAATGGTGTCGGGTCATCGGAGGTG
>JACDBD010000029.1 GCA_013695115.1 Actinomycetota bacterium
CGCTCGTCACCGCCGTCAACCGCCGCGCCGGAGCCGAGAGCCGCACGCTCGCCACAGCGCTGCTCGAGGACGACGAGGTCTCCGCCCACCTCTCGCCGGAGGACGTCGAGCGTCTCGCCGATCCGACCCGCTACCTCGGGCTGGCCGCGGCCGCGGCGGAGTCCGTCGCCGCTCGGGCGGGCATCCCGGCCGAGGTCGCCACGTGACCGGCGGGATGGTGCACGTGGGCGTCACCGTCGCCGACCTCGAGCGCGCCGTGCACTTCTACACCGAGGGGCTCGGGCTCGAGATCGCCGTCCGCCAGGTCAGCGCCGCCGCGTACCTCTCCGTGACCGGCCACCCCGGGCTCGAGATCGCAACGGCATTTGTCGAGGCGCCGGGAGACGGCGTCCGCATCGAGCTGCAGGAGTACCGCCGGGTCGGCGACCACGGCTCCCGCGAGCCCGGCACGGCGCCCGTCGGCTCCTCGCACATCTGCTTTCGCGTCGACGACGTCGACGCCTGGCTCGCGCGCGCCGAGGCTGCCGGCGGCACGCGCGTCACCGACCCCGTCCTCATCGACTCCGGCATCAACGACGGCGGCGCCGCCGTCTATCTGCGGGACCCCGACGGCTACACGATCGAGCTGTTCCAGCCGCCGAGATCATTCGGACACCCTCCTTCTCTACCGGTGCAGAGCACGACCGCTCGGCACAGGCCCGGCCCGTGAGGCCTGGCGGCACTCTCCTCATCGAAAGGGCTGAAGACGAATGAAGAAGCCACTGCAGGTCGTACTTCCCCTCGCGTTCCTGATCGTGATGGTCGCGGTCGCGGGTCGGGCGACCTCCGCGAAGTCGGCGCCTATCGCCGCCACCGCCATCACCGGGGCGACCAACTGCGTCAAGTACGCGGGCGTCGAGTCCACCGGCAACAAGAACTCGATGGACCCAGCGCAGCAGCCTTCGAGCCAGAACTCGCTCAACGTCAACGCGAGCTACGACCGGCTGACGACCGTGGACGACAACTGGAAGGTGCTGCCGTCCCTCGCCACCTCGTGGAAGCCGAGCGCAGGTGGCAAGGTCTGGACGTTCCAGCTCCGCAAGGACGTGAAGTTCCACGACGGCAAGCCCTTCACCTCTGCCGACGTCGTCTACACGTTCCGTCGCGTGATCGACCCGAAGACGGGCTCGGAAGGCGCGTCGCAAATGACGTTCCTGAAGCCGAGCGGGATCCAGGCGGCCGGGCCGTACGCGGTCAGGTTCGTGACCGCCAAGCCGGTGGCCGAGCTGCCGCTCCTGATCACGAACAAGAACACCTTCATCGTCCAGAACGGCGCCACCGCCGCGACGCTGCGGACGAAGGGTGCAGGGACAGGCCCCTTCATCGCGCAGAACTTCAGGCCGACGAAGCAGGTGCAGACGTTCAACCGCAACCCGAACTACTGGCGGAAGGGCTTCCCGAAGGCGCCGTGCCTGCAGCTGTACGTGATCCAGGAGGCGAACTCGATGCTGGCCGCCCTGCAGACCGGACAGGTCGACTTCTCCCAGCAGGTGGCCTACGAGATCGTCCCGGCCCTGAAGCGAAACTCGTCGGTGAAGCTGACCGCGACAGGCCCCTCGACCTCGATGGTGATGCCGATGTGGGTCGACACGGCTCCGTTCAACAAGCTCGCCGTGCGCCAGGCGCTGAAGAAGGTGGTCGACCGCAAGCAGATGGTGGCGAACGCCCTGCTCGGCTACGGCGTCATCGGTGACGACAACCCGGTCCCGCCGACCTCGCCGGACGCCTGGCGCAAGACGGTGCCGGGCCCGGACGTCGCGGGCGCGAGGAAGCTGCTCGCGTCGGCCGGCTACAACGCGTCGAATCCGCTCAAGGTCGACCTCTACACGGCGGACATGATCCCCGGCATCGTCAACATGACGCAGCTGTTCAAGCAGCAGGCGGCAAAGGCGGGGATCCAGGTCAACGTGATCACGGGCCCCGCCAGCGAGTACTGGGACAACATCTGGCTCAAGCACCCGTTCCAGGTCTCGGCCTGGTCGGCCCGCCCCGCGGGCTTGGCCCTGTCGATCGCCTACCTGAAGAACGCGCCGTATCCGGAGACCCACTGGAAGGTGCCGGCATTCGACGCGTTGGTCCAGAAGGCGAACACCACCGTCGATCCGGCCGCCCGCAGGGCGCTCTACAAGAAGGCCGGGAGGATGCTCACACAGCAGGGGGGCGCGATCATTCCTGCGTTCCAGCGGGTCGTCGCGGCCCAGCGCTCCAATTGCCGCGGCTACGTCCCGTC
>JACDBD010000038.1 GCA_013695115.1 Actinomycetota bacterium
GAGCAGGAGCCCGCCGACGAGCATCACCCACGTCCCCTCGACGGGATCGAATCCGCGGTCGACGCCCCTCACCGTGCCGGCCTCGAGGAACCGGCTGAGGACCGAGGCGGCGGTGAACACCAACAGCCCCGCGGCCACCCCGGCGGCCAGGGCGCGCCGCCCCACCGCCACCACGACCGGGCCCGCGACCAGGGCCAGGACCACCACGATCTGAGCCCACAGGCTCCGGGCCGACGGCACCAGCGGCGACCCCTGCGCGAACCCCCCGCCGAGAGCGAAGTCGACGTAGTTGAGGCCGTAGCCGTAGGCCGTCACGAACCCGGCGAACGCGCCCAGCACTGCCAGCCAGGCCACCGCCGGGCCCACCGGCCGCAACACCGGCCGCTCGACTCCCCCGACCAGCAACCCGAGGACGGCGAGCGCAGCCCCGGCGGCGACCACGGCGAACCCGGCCCCGTCGACGACGACCCCCAGACCGGCGTCGACCCGGAAACGGTCGTCGGTGACGCGAGTGATCTCCAGCGCCCGAGCCCCCACGAAGGTGGCGCACAACGCGACCAGCAGGCCCGTCCCCGCCAGCTGGGTACCGCGCCGCGCGAGCAGCAGGAGCCCGCCCGCCACCACTCCGCTCACGAAGAACACGACGAACCACCGCGGCCCCGGCTCCAGCCGGCGGGCGAACCCGTCGTCGTAGTAGTCGGGGAACACCGCTGCCAGGCTGACCAGCGCCCCGACCAGCGCCACGATCCCGCCGATCAGCGGGAGCACTCGAGGTGACTCGTTCATCGCCCTCCCCCCCTCGCTCATGTTTCGTGCACTACTAGCCGGACGTGAGGGGTCGAGTCGACACCAGCGGCGCTCGACGGGGCCCACCTCACTGCGAGGTCTGGGTCAACTGCAGTCCCACCGACCCCGATGGGATAGTGGTCGTGGTCGGGGTGCGACAGCGACCGGCCGTCGACGAGCGCGGGGACGATCATCGCCAGGCGCACCCCCGCCGTCGCCAGCCCGTGGAGCTGATTGAACAGCCACTCGGGGTCGCGCAGCGTCAGGTGCGCCACCGGGTGCAGGCGGCGCCGCCCTCGGCCACGACCGTCGCGGCCCAGCGGTTCCACGCCCCCATGTTCGCGGTCAGCGTCGGCAGCGACTCCGACAGGCGCCGCTCCCACAACACCCGACGACTGCTCACTCGCGGTTCCTAGTCCGTGAGTCTTTTCAGGCGACCGCCGCAGCGAATGCCGAGAAGAGGTCACCGGGAAGGGCGTGGCGTCCGAGCCCGAAGGCCGACCCACCGTTGGCTAGGCCTGCGCGACAACCTCGAACACCTCGGCGGACACGAAGGTCACCGGGGCACCGGGCGGCGGGCCTTCGCGCGCCGACTCCGCCGCGGCCTTCGCCGCCTCCTCGCTCTCGAACACGAGCAGGCTCCGACCCTGAGTACCGTCGGTAGAACGCGTCCACGTGCCGCCGACGAACCCCGGCATCTGCTTGATCATCGGCAGCAACTGATCGTGCAACATCGCCACGGCCTCCGCGCCCCGACTCGCGTCGATGTCAACGGTCCCGAGCATGGCGTGCATTAGCTCTCCTCCTCTGTCAGGGTGACGTGTCCATCGGGCGCCAGTGTGTCGCATCGCGGACCCCCCGACACGCGGCGTCCGCCAAACCGGCTGATAAAGACCGCCCCGACGTGGAGGAACAGCACCCCGACGGACCGGGTACGCGGTCGTCCTCGAGAAGCCTGACTGGTCGATGTGCGTCGGCTCCACATGCACCCGACCAACACGAAAGAGCGGTTCTCGGAGGCGTCAGCACGACGCGTGGTTCGACCCGACCGTGAGGCCGCAGCTGCCTCCGAATACGCCCGAGGCGGAGTTTTGGGAGATTCGCAACAGCCGAATCAAGTAACCGAGACCAACGATGGCGCGAGCTCGCGGCGTTCGCACACCCTCGGCGCTGCCTTCGGGATCACGCGCCGCGGAGGTGGGCCGCGGCCCGGGCGGCGTGATCGGCGGCGGCCGGCGCGTCCCCGGCGCTCGAGGCGCCCCGCAGCGCGCGCAGCTCGGCGTCGAGGTTCGCCAGCCGGGTCTCGCTCACTGAGCTGGGAAGCCGGTCGCGGATCCACTCGAGCACTGCGACCTCCCCCGTCACTCCGGCCAGATCCTTCGCTGCGGCGTGCACACGCAGTTGCTGGGCGTGCAGGTTGAAGCGGTCGACCTCGACGTTCCCGCGGTAGAGCAACTCGAGATCGAGCGCCGACTGCGCTACGTCAACCGCGGCTTGTGCCGAGGCCGCCACACGCTGGTTGGTCACGGCGCGCTCGAGGGCTTTGAGCGCTCGGTTCATCGTGTCTACGACCGGCGACGGATAGTCGTTCGCCTTGAGCTCCTTCCAGAGGCTCCCCATGCGCTTCAGCGTCGGGTTCGCCGCTTCCCAGTCCTCGAGGCGGGCGTTCTCGAGGATCCCCCATGCACTCGTCGACAGGAGCCGGAGCTCGGCGGGCACCACGGCGTTGATCCCGTCGGTCGGGACGGCGAGAGCGAGTGCCTCGGTGTCGCCACCGGAGCTGGTGTCGAACTCGCCGTAGCCGGGGGCGAACACCTTGTCGGAGGTGGAGCCGTCGAGATGCAGCTCCTGCATCACGACGGCGCCGTCCACCGGTCCCCTGGGACCGTCGACGGTCTGGTCGATCTCCTTCACCGCGATCTCCTCGAACACGACTCCGGTCACGTTCTCGGCCCGGAACACGTCGCCGGACTGTGGGTCCGCGGGCATGATCATTGCGGGCGGTCCGTCGCGGCCCGCGAGCCACGTGCCTTCGGTGATCGCGACCGCGCCGTTGCGGTAGTCGAACACGTCCTCGCCGAGGTACCAGACGGCCCCGTCGTCGGCCTGGGCGTAGCGGTCGAGCGCGACCTCTTCGATGCGGCCGTCGAGGTAGGCGGTGTACTGCGACACGACCACTTCGATCGGCACGCCGTCCACGGTCACGGTTTGCGTGTCCGGGAGCAGTGTGGTCTCAGCCCGGAACGGCAGCCCGTCCACTTCGCCGAGCAGCACCACCGAGTCGAGTGCGCTGATCGGGAAGAGGGGGTTGGTGATCTGCGTCGGATTGGAGAAGGTCGGCCGCTCGACATCGACGCGCTCACTCGTCGGAGCACAGCCCTTGCCGCTGTAGGTGCCGCACCGCGTGACCGGCCATTCGACGGTCGTCCCTACCGCCGGATCTGCGGGTGGCTCTTGTGCCCCCGCGCCGGAATGGCCGCCGATTGCGGCGCCCGAGCCGGCGGCACCACCGAGGACGACGGCGATGAGCGCGCCCGCCAGAGTTCGTTTCTGCATGATCGCCATCGCAGTGCCCTTCTCTCGTTGAGCTGGTGTCGCTTCGCACCGTACGAAGTGAACCTGAGAGGGCGATGAGAAACGGTGTGCGTTGGAGATCTTTCTTACGATGCGTTCGGGAGCCAGATGCGTAGGGTCATCGGCGCGGTGCCGACAACCGCGGCGCTTCCGCCGTGCCCCTCGGCGATCGCCTGCACGATCGCGAGCCCGAGACCAGCGCCCTCACCGGTGCGGGCACGATCGCCGCGGGCGAATCGCTCGAACGCGCGCGCCGCGAGGTCCGGAGGGAATCCAGGACCCTCGTCGGAGACGTCGATCTCGATGCCGCCGGCTGAGCTCCGCGCGCCCAGCACGATCTCGCCTTCACCGTGGCGTAGCGCGTTCTCGACGAGGTTTCCCAACGCTTGGCGCAAACGTACCGGATCCGCGTGCACCAGCAGGTCCGGCGCGCCCTCGACCCGGATGACCCGACCTCCGCGCGAGGCGCGATCGGCGAATCGGTCACGCACTCCACCCAGGAGCACTCGCACCTGGGTCGGCTCGGGCCGGATCGGCAGTTTCCCCTCGCCGGCGCGCGCGATTACGAGCAGATCCTCCGCGAGTTGAGTGAGGCGATCGCACTCTTCGGTCGCAGCGACCAGCGACGCGTGCACCGGCGTTTCGGTGCCGGCGACCTGTAACGCACTTTCGAGCTCGGTCTTGATGATCGCGATCGGTGTGCGCACCTCGTGGCTCGCGTCGGCGACAAAGCGGCTCTCCCGTTCGAACGCCGCTCGCAGGCGCGCCAGCATCTCGTTGAGCGTCTCGCCCAGCCGTCGGATCTCGTCGTGGGCGGCGGGCAGCGGGAGCCCCTCGTCGCCGGGGTGCATCGACACCTCGCGGGCCCGTCGCCGCATCGCCTCGACGGGAGCGAGGCCCGCGGTCGCGAGTAGGTACCCGATCATCGACGCGAGCACGATCGCGACCGCTCCGCCGACCACGAAGGACGTGACGACATTGGTGAGCGCGTCGTTGCGGTCGAGAAGTGATTGGCCCACGACCACGATTGCCATCCCTTCGCCACTCCCGGAGCGAGCGAGCAACCGCACGGGCCCGTCGACACCCGGGAGTCGACGCTCGAGAGTCACCGTTCTCGCTGCCGCCCGCCGGGCTTCTGCGGGACTCAGAGCATCGCCGCGCAGCGTGCCCACCGAGTCGAGCACCTCCCCCGTCGGCGACACCAGCTGCACGAACGACTCCTCGGGATCCTCGAGCGCGACTCCGACCAGCGACGGCTCACGCGGCGGCTCGACGAGTGCAGCCGCTCGGGACCGAAGGTTCGCGTCGATCTGGTCGTCGAGGTCCGCTCGCAGCCGCAGGTACACGAACAGCGCCGCGCTCGCGAGCATCAGCAGCATCGCCAGTCCGAAGGCGACCGTGAGCCTGACCCGGATCGGCAGCCGATTCAGACGCCACCATCCGAACGGAGGCGGTATCCAGTGCCGCGAACGGTTTCGAGCGACCGCACACTGAAGGGTCGGTCGATCTTCTCGCGCAGGTACCGCACGTACACCTCGACCACGTTGGACCGATGCTCGTACTCGAAGTCCCACGCGGCATCGAGCAGTTGCTGCTGGCTCAGCACCTGTCCAGCTGAGCGCATGAACGTCTCGAGCAACGCGTACTCGCGCGCGGACAGCTCGATCTCGGTGTCGCCACGCCATGCCTGTCGAGCGGCCGGATCGAGGCGGAGCGACCCGACCTCGATGGTCGACGGGCGCTCGACCGGTTCACGCCGGACGAGCGCCCGCAGCCGGGCGAGCAGTTCGGCAAGCGAGAACGGCTTGGTCAGGTAGTCGTCGGCACCGGCGTCGAGGCCCCGCACCCGGTCCTCGATGGCGTCGCGCGCCGTCACCATGATGATCGGCACCCAAACGCCGTCGGCGCGTAGCAACCGGCACGTCTCGAAGCCGTCGATATCGGGGAGCATCACGTCGAGCACCATGGCGTCGTAGCTCGCTGCCCGCACCATCCAGAGGGCGTCGTCGCTCGTGGCGGCGACGTCGGCGACGACCCCCGCGCCCCGCAACGCCCGGCACATGGCGGCAGCCATGCGTATGTCGTCCTCGACGAGCAGGACCCGCACACGAGCAGCATGGCTGAAGAAGATGAGAGCATGCTGAGAACCCCTGGGCCGCCGACGCCCCGTCAGCGTTGCCGCCTCGTCGAGGCGATTGGGCAAGACCATGCATATGTGGCGGTTCAGAACCGTCCGACGCGCCGCAACTCCTGGGGCCGCCCGTCGGGATCCACGAAGACCCGGTGGGTCGCTGTCGCCCACCACTGAGCGGTCCGCGGTAGGGGCTCCGGCCGGTGCGGACGGACCTGGCCCGGGGGACGGGGACCGGCCTGGCCTCGGGCGTACCACTCCTCGAGTGCGGTGGCCGTCTCGCGCCATGCCCGGAAGCCAGCGACCGGGTCGACGAGGTCGGCGTCGTCGCCCTCGGCGCGCCCGAGGTGTTCGCGCCAGAGCCGAAGCCGGGTCTCTCGGGCGAAGCGGCGAGCGCCGTCCCCGCCGCCGGCCGGGTCGCGCGGCTCGCGCTCGTCGAGTGTGTCGTCGATCACCGCGCACGACAGTTCGGAGTCGTGCGTCCACGACCGGCGGGTGAGGTTGTCGGATCCGATCTCCAGCCACACGTCGTCGAGGATGCACACCTTGGCGTGCACGTAGACGGGTACCCCGTCGGCGTTCTCGAGGTCGTACACGCCGACCCGGTCGTGGCTGGCCGCGTAGAGGCGGTCGAGCACCCGCAGGCGCCCGATCATCTCGGTCTTGCCCGACTGGCCGCCGCGCTCGGGAAAGCGCGGGACGACGATGACGAGGCGGAGCTCGGGGTTACGGGTGAGCGCCTCGGCGAATGTGTCCGCCGCGTCCTCCGACCAGAGGTACTGGTCCTCGACGTAGACGAGCCGGCGCGCCCGGGGCAGCGCCTTGCGGTAGGCGCGTGCGATGCTGCGCTCGCCCTTGGGCGCGAACGGGTACGGCGGTCGCTTGGCAGGGTACGTGCGCAGCACCTGCACTGCGTGCGGCCCGGCGGCGGATGGGTCGGCGCGCACCGGCGGTAGAGGATCGGGGTGGCGGGGCTGGTGCGTGAACAACCGCGTCGCCCACCGCCACGGGTTGCGGTGGTCGAGCGGCGTGGTATCGCTCCAGCGCTCTCGGAATGTGTGCGCGAGGTCGCCGACGGCCGGTCCGCGCACCTCGAGCTGGAGGTCGTGCCAGGGCGGACGCTCGCCGTAACGGGGATCGAGCTCGATGGTCTGCGGGTCGCCCAGGTGGCGCGGGTCGTCCCGGCGGCTGTGGCAAAGGTCGATGCCGCCGACGAAGGCCACGTCGCGTTCCGGGCCGGCCGCCCGGCGGAGGAGGAAGAGCTTCTGGTGGTGGCTGCCGCCCCGCCGCACGCGCTCGTCCAGCAGCACCTCGCCGCCCGCCTCGTTGACCTCCTTGACCAGCCGCACGTGCTCCTGCTCGCTGAAGCGCGCTTGGCGCGGGTGCGAGCGCCACAGGAGCCCCCGCACGTGAACGCCCCGCTTCACCAGATCGCAGAGGACGACCACGAGCTCCGTGCCCGGCCCGTCGAGGCGCTGGTCGGGGTCACCCTCCCAGTCGGTGAAGTGCACCCAGTCGTCCGGACCGAGCTGGCAAAGCTCCTCGTGCAGACGGCCGAAGTACTCCGCCCCGTCGACAAGCACGTTCACGAGGTTGCCCTCGGTCCAGCCCTCCGGTGCGGCAGGCTCGGCGCCTTCCCGCCGGCGGTCGATCGCGGTGTGCGGGTTCCCGCGCTCGGCCGCGGTGAGGAACCAGGTGTCGAGCCGCACGGCTCAGCCCTCGCCCTCGACCTCGGCGGGCTCTCGTTCCTTGAGGCGGAGCAGGAACGCGGCGACGGCGAGCACGAGGGCCAGGCCGCCGAGCACGCCGATCTCGACCATCGCGTCGCGGAACGGCTCGAAGCCGTGCCCGCGCGTGTCCTCGGCGCCGGCGATCACGACGATCTCCTTGATGGAGGCGATGACGCCGACCAGGAGGAACGGCTCGGCAATGAGCCGGCGCTCCCGGATGGTCACCCGCACTGCGCCCAGGAGCTCTACGAAGATGAACGTGAGGAGCAGCGCCTCGAGCGTGTTGCGTGCCGCCACCTCGACGCCGTCAGGTAGGTCGGTGACGAGGCGGTAGGCGGCTTGGACGAGCAGGATCCCGGCTCCGGCAGTAAGGACGACTGCCGCGAACGCATAGATGACTGTCTCGATTACGTTGAAGACGCGGTCGATCGTCTCTCGCGTCTGGTCGTTGCCGTTCATGACGGGCGTGTCTCCTCTGTCGCTCGAGGGCTGATCTCAGCTGCCATGGGTGTCGGCCTACCCGATTCTGCCCCGGAGGTACTCGAGAAAGGGACGATGGCCGCCCGCGACACATCGCCTGCCGAGTGCGTTGGCGACAATAATTGCACGACGGAATCGATCTTCCGCGTCCCGCGTGCATATCTGGCGATCGGCGCTCGCAGGAAGACGCCAGGGTGGACAGTCTGTGCGGTGTACCGCGGGTTGATGTTTCGATCCCCGTCGATCTCTGGAGGACGGGAAGATTTGATTGTCGGCACGGCGCGTGCTCGCACCGTGCCGACGCACGATTCGTCGATCAGATCGGGCTGAACCACTCCGAGAAGCGCCGAAAGGAGCCGGGCGCGTCCGCGGCCACGAGGCGAGCAGCGATCGCCTGCCATTCCTCGTCGGTCGTGAGCGCTTCGCGCCAGCGGCCCTGGGCGGTGAACGATGCCGACTCGGTCGAGCTGACGAAGGTCGGGATGTTCTCGCCAGTGGTGATCTGGACGATGCGGCATCGTGAGGCACCGAGACGGAGCAGCGCCTTGGCCGAGTCGACCGCGAGCGCGATGGCGTCCTCGCCTTGACCGGGGTTCGGTTTCCAGGCCACGAGCGTGCCGACGCGACCCGGCGTGCCTGCCGGCAGACCGACGTCGAGGACGTTGAAGCCGATGATCTCGCCAAGCATCGATGGAGCGTTCTCGGCGTTGATCTGTGTCATGAACGTCTGGTACTCGCTGTCGCCCATCATCCGGTCGAGCAGCTCGCCCATCTCGCTCTGACTGGGCGCTTCGAACTTGAAGCTCGTCGCTCCACTCGCGGTGCCGCCACCGCCGAAGCGGTACGCGACTTCGTCCGCGCCGAGGTGTTCGAAGAGTTTCATGCCTTCTTGGGCCTGAGTAAGCGCTTCATCGCGTCGGCCCGGTCTGATCTGTCCGGCTATTACGTATCCGGTTCTCATGGGGTCCCCTTCACTGGCTCGTTTTGGAGAGCGGTTCGCTCGAACCGCCATGTCCGGCCGTCGTGTAAAGGGGGTCTCCCTCTCCGCCCGGGACGCGTTACGACGTCCAGGTCGGAGCCTAAGGCACGACCCCGGCGAGCGACAGAGGCGGACAAGGGTCGACCCGACGCGCGACGGCGTTATTGACGCCCGAGCCGATGCCGCGAATAGAACGCTGCCCACAAGTGCACGGGGCGGGGAGTGTGGCTCTCCTATCTGCCGTGCGTTGGCGGACTACCGTCTGAGACGGTCACCCGTTCAAGGTAGGTATCGGGAGAACCGGGAAAGCTCAATCCGCGGCTAGCCCTCAATAGCCCTTGCCCACAATGGAGCAGCGACATGGCCGAGCAGAATTACACGACGAATAGCGCCGGAATCCCCGTCGCAAGTGACGAGCACTCGCTGACTGTTGGCCCTGACGGTCCGATCCTGCTGCAGGACCACCACCTGATCGAAAAGATGGCGCAGTTCAATCGCGAACGGGTGCCCGAGCGTCAGCCGCACGCCAAAGGCGGCGGCGCCTTCGGCCGGTTCGAGGTGACGAGCGATGTGAGTGGCTACACGACGGCTGGTCTGTTCCAGCCGGGCCGGACCACCGAACTCCTCGTCCGGTTCTCCACCGTGGCTGGTGAGCGCGGCAGCCCGGACACTTGGCGCGACCCTCGCGGCTTCGCGATCAAGTTCTATACCGCAGAGGGCAACTACGACATGGTTGGCAACAACACGCCGGTCTTCTTCCTCCGGGACCCGATGAAGTTCCAGGACTTCATCCGCTCGCAGAAGCGCCGCGCCGACAACGATCTGCGCGATCACGACATGCAGTGGGACTTCTGGACCCTCTCGCCCGAGTCGGCTCATCAGGTGACGTGGCTCATGGGCGACCGTGGTATCCCGCGCACGTGGCGGCACATGGACGGTTTCTCCAGCCACACGTACATGTGGGTCAATCCCGTCGGTGAGAGGTTCTGGGTTCGGTACCACTTCAAGACCGATCAGGGCATCGAGTTCTTCACGCAGGACGAGGCCGACCAGATGGCCTCGATGGACACCGACTACCACAAGCGCGATCTGTACGAGGCGATCGAGCGAGGTAACGGCCCGAGCTGGACGCTCAAGATGCAGATCATGCCGTTCGAGGACGCCAAGTCCTACCGGTTCAACCCATTCGACCTGACCAAGGTCATCTCACAGAAGGACTACCCGCCCATCGATGTCGGCACGATGACCCTCGACCGCAACCCGGCCGACTTCCACACCGAGATCGAGCAGGCCGCGTTCGAGCCGAGCAACTTCGTGCCGGGCATCGGCCCGAGTCCCGACAAGATGCTCTTGGGCCGCTTGTTCTCGTATCCCGACGCCCACCGTTACCGCATCGGCGCCAACTACAACGAGTTGCCGGTCAACGCCGCGCGCGCCACCGAGGTTCGGGCCTACGCCAAGGACGGCCACATGCGCCACCACAACCCCGGCGACCCGGTCTACGTGCCCAACTCGAAGGGCGGTCCGCACGCCGACACGGCGCGCTTCGGCGAACCGGCAGGATGGCATGCCGACGGCGACATGCAACACGCCGCCTACACACTCCACGCCGAGGACGACGACTGGGGCCAGGCCGGCACGCTGGTCCGCGACGTGCTCGACGACGCCGCTCGGGAGCGGCTGGTCCACAACATCGTTGGTCACCTGCTCAACGGGGTGAGCGAGCCGGTGCTGCTGCGCGCGTTCGAGTACTGGCGCAACGTCGACAAGAACCTGGGCGACAAGATCGAGGCAGACGTGCGCGCAAAGGAAGGAGAGCGCGACCCCAAGGCAGCGGAGCAGGCCAACCCGGCCCGCAGCACCGCCCAGTCCAAGGCCTGAGCACTCCCGGTACGGCAAGAGGGACCGCACCCGATGGTCTGCGATCTCAGCGCTTGACCTAACGACAACGTGTCGAGGGCGTTCGTCTTCGCCGCAACCATTGGTTCACGTCGAGCATCAATCTCTGACGGAGTGTGTCGGAGCGTCGAACGGACACCGGCACCGCGAGCAGTGCAGGCCTTCTCGCCTGCAACGTGGAACTAGAGCGCTACCGGGTCAAAGGTCGGTGGCAGCGACGACCTCGCCACGATCAGTCTCCGCGTCACCAGCTTCTTCCGACCCGAGGGCGGCACCTGGAAGCTCGACCACCGTGGGGTGCACGTACCAGTTCCGACAGACCGTCTCGGTATTCCCGTGAGCTTGTCGCTCGCGGCCTCTAGTGCTGGTCACGTCCTTGTCGGCGATGGGCGCGTCGGGCGCTCTCAGCGGAGGGTTTTGGCGAAGAGGGTCAGGGGAACCCTCGGCCTGTCTTGAACACGACGTCTTGAACTGACGACTGAGGAGAACGAAATGGACGCGATTGCCTTGCTGAAGAACGATCACCAGACCGTGTCGAAGCTCTTCAAGCAGTTCGAAAACCTCGGTGAGCACGCCACTACGTCAAAGCAGGGCCTCGTCACCAAGATCACCGAGGAGCTCACCACGCATGCCTACATCGAGGAGACGATCTTCTATCCGTTCGCGCGTGAGCGCGTCCCTGACGTCGAGGACGACGTCAAAGAGGGCATTGAGGAGCACCACGTCCTCAAGGTGACCATGGCCGAGCTCGCCGCCATGAGCCCGGACGACGAGGAATACGACGCGAAGGTGACTGTCCTCAAGGAGGTCGTCGAGCACCACGTCGAGGAAGAAGAAGACGACTGGTTCCCGAAGGTGCGTGATGCGGTCGGTCGGAACGACCTCGGCGAAGTCGGCGATCAGATGGAGGTCGCGAAGAGCGACGCTCCGGATCGGCCCGACCCCTCCGAATAGGCCGCGATAGGCCGCACCACGCCTCGCACTGAAATGTACGTGGCGCCGATGCGCGGCGCTCCCCGCCCCGACAGCACGCCTACGGCAATCGACCGCGAGAGCGGCTAGT
>JACDBD010000043.1 GCA_013695115.1 Actinomycetota bacterium
CTCGACCCCGTCCCCGTCCCCGTCCCCGTCCCCGTCCTCGTCCCGCGCCCACGCTTGCGACGGCGGGCGGTATTCGCGTTCCGCAACCTCGTCGTGATCCTCGCCGTCGGCGGGCTCAGCCTGGGAGCGTGCTTCGCCGCGATCATCCCCGGCGCGCAGATGCTCGCGGCCGGTCACCACTTCACCGCCGACGAGCTCAAGGGCGACCTCAGCGAACTGTCGCAGCGGACCACTGTGTACGCAGCTGACGGATCGCGTCTCGGCGTGCTCGGTCTCGAAGATCGCGACCCCGTCACCTTCGCGGAGGTCCCGCCGCTGGTGATCAACGCGGTGATCGCGACCGAGGACCAGACCTTCTGGGACAACCCCGGCATCGACGTCGGCTCGGTCTTCCGCGCGCTCGTGACGAACGCGTCGGCGGGGGAGATCGAGCAGGGCGGCTCGACGATCACGCAGCAGCTGGTCAAGAACCGGCTGTTCCGCGCCAACCGCAACCTCGACAAGAAGGTGCGGGAGCTCGTCCTCGCGTACCGGCTGAACCAGGAGTACACCAAGGAAGAGATCCTGGAGGAGTACCTCAACACTGTGTACTTCGGGTCGGGGTCGTACGGGATTCGGTCCGCGGCCGAACGGTTCTTCCTGACGACGGAGCCCGCCTTCGGCGCTCCACGCGGCAAGGGTCTCGACGAGCTCAACCTCTCGGAGGCCGCGCTCCTGGCTGCCGTGATCGCCAACCCCGAGGGTGACAGCCCCTTCACGTCCCCGGAGCGCGCGCTCGAACGCAGGCGCGAGACGCTCGCCGCCATGGCCCACGAGGGCTACATCACCCAAGCCGAGGCCGACTACGCCGGGCTCGCGCCGCTTCCGACGGTGGTACCGCCGGCCGAGCTGCGCCCCCAGACCTACTTCGTCGAAGAGGTGCAGCAGCGGCTCCTTGCCGACCCCCGACTGGGCGCGACCGAGGCCGAGCGGCTCGACAAGGTGCTGCGCGGAGGGCTCGACGTGTACACGACGCTCGACCCGATGGCGCAGTTCCACGCCCAGACCGCGGTGAACTCGATCCTGCCCGACGCCCCCCCGTTCACCGCCGCCCTCGTCGCGGTCGAACCGAGCACCGGCGCAGTGCGCGCGCTCGTCGGCGGCCCCGGATTCGACGAGCTCGAGTACGACATCGTCACTCACGCCCCCGGCCGCCAGGTCGGCTCGGCGTGGAAGGTGATCACGCTGGCGGCGGCGCTGGAGGCGGGGTACTCGCCCAACGACGTGGTCGACGGGACGTCGCCGTGCACGATCGACAACCCGACGTACGGGACGTACACCACCGCGAACGCCGAGCCCAGCAGCGGCGGGGTGATGAACGTGCGGGCCGCGACGGTCGGCTCGGTCAACTGCGCGTACGTCCGGTTGTTCTCGAGCGTCGGGCCTCCCCGTGTCATCGACGTCGCCCACCGCCTCGGCATCCAGCAGCAGACCCTCCAGCCCTACTTGTCGGTGACGCTCGGCACGATCGAGGCCACCCCGCTCGAGATGGCGACGGTGGGAGCCACGATCGCGGCCGAGGGTGTGCGGCGCGACCCCTACTTCGTGCACAAGGTCGTCGAACCGGACGGCACGGTCGTCTTCGACGAGAGCGGTCGCCCCGGCATCCCCGCCATCCCTCCGGCGGTGGCGGCGTGCGAGGCCGACATCCTCCAGGGAGTCATCACCGGCGGCACCGGGACGCGTGCGCGGCTGCCGGGCCGGGCGGTGGCGGGCAAGACCGGGACGACCGACAACTTGGCCGACGCCTGGTTCCTCGGGTTCACGCCCCAGCTGTCGGCCACCGTCTGGCACGGAGCGAGTAGCGGGGCCGTCCCGGGGGCGGGCTTCGGCGGTGACATCCCCGCCCGCATCTGGCAGGCGTTCATGAGCGCCCAGCTCGCCGGGCAAACCAGCGCGCCCTTCCCGCGGCCGGGACCGGAGTGCAACGAGCCCGGCCAGCTCGTGTTCGACTTCGGACGGGTCCACCCGTGGGCGCTGGCGGCCCTGTTCCCGCCCCCACCGTTCCCGTTCGGGCCGCCCCTCCCGCCGGGGACCCCCACCGTCGCCGGGCCCGCTCCCGCGACCCCGCCGCTCCCACCCCCGACGCCACAATGAGTGCGGCACAACCCGATTGCAGCCAGCGACCTTTGGCGTCCGAGCGAGCGCCTGC
>JACDBD010000070.1 GCA_013695115.1 Actinomycetota bacterium
CCTGAAGGCCTACTGGGATATGAGCCGGGCCCGCCCGGGCACTTGACCGGGCGGTCAACTCGACTGGCCGACCACCGAGCGCGTCGGCAAGAATGATGCGGCGATGCGCGTCGAGTCCCGTGATTCCGTCTCGCTGAAACCGGCCGAGCTCGACGAGCTCGGCCAGCTCCTAACCGCCCTCGGGCTACCGCTGGCCGAGGAACGCCTCGACGAGCACGTGGAGCAGTTCCCCCTGATCGCGGTGGCGAGCGCCGACGACGAGCTCCACGGGTTCCTGTTCGGCTCGCTCGAGCGCATCGGCGGCACCCCCTGCATCCTGTGGGGGCTGGGCGGCATCCGGCGGGGCAAGCAGGCCCGGGGCCACCTCGACGGCCTGGTCGGCGAGCTCTACCGCCGGGCGGCCATCTCGTTCCCCGACGAGGACGTGCTGGTGGCGGGCCGGTTCGCCCACCCCGCGTCGTACGCCCTGCTCGCGGCCCTCGATGACGTGTGCCCCCGCCCCAAGTACGCCCCGACGGGCGAGGAGCGGGCCTGGGGGCGACGCCTGGCCCGCCGCTTCGGCTGCGACGCCCGCTACGACGATCGCAAGTTCCGCCTGAAGGCCAACGGCGCCTCCGAGCCCGTGCTCGACGCCCGCTCGGTCAAGGCCGGCGGCAAGGCGGCCACCGACCTGATCGGCACGGTCAAGCCCGAGAAGGGCGAAGCTGTCATCGCCTTCGGCTGGGCCATGGCCGAGGCCCTCGCCGACGGCCTCGTCACCCGCAAGTAACCCACTTCTTCCTTCCTTCCTCCGTTCTGGCGCGTGAAACGCGCCGACGTCCAGCGCGTTCCACGCGCCAGAACGAGGAAGGGCTGCGATGCCAGTCGACGATCTTGTCTGGCGGCTTGCCGAATCACAGCATGGAGCCGCGTCGCGCGAGCAGGCGAGAGGACTCGGGGTGAGCCGTGCCGGCTTGACCCGTCGTTTGCGGAGAGGCCAGTGGAGGGCCGTGACGCCGAGAGTCCTCCTGGTGCATGGCAGTCCGAACACGGAGTTGCAAGCCGCGATGGTTGCCGCGCTCGATGCCGGCCCAGGGGCAGTTCTTTCGCACCACTCGGCAGCAGCCCTCTGGGAGCTACCCGGCTTCCACCTCCTCGACCTCCACGTCACCCGACCTCGTGACGGTTCGCGCCGGCCGAGCTCCTTGTCGGTTCTCCATGTGTGCCGAATCCTTCGTGGCCACCACGTAACCGTGCACGACGGGATCCCGGTCACCACTCCGGCCCGGACCATCTTCGATCTCGCCGCGGTTGTTCACCCGTACCGCGTGAAGCGCACGCTGGATGCCGCGTGGTCGAAGCATCTGCTCGATGGGATCCGCATGGCGGCGATACTCGACGATCTCGGCAAGCGCGGTCGGACGGGCACGACGGTGATGAGAGAACTGCTCGCGGAGCGCGGTCCCGACTACATCCCGCCTGACAGCGGCCTCGAGGGTCGCTTCCGCGACATCCTCATCTGTGACGGACAGCGTCCGATGGTGCGCCAGATCGACGTCGGAGGCGAAAGCTGGCTGGGGCGGATCGACTTCTACGATCGCGAGGCGCGCTTGATCGTGCAGATCGACAGTGAACGCTTCCACTCGGCGCTGATCGACAAGGAAGCCGATGACCACCAGACCGCCGAGCTCGAGGCTGCTGGCTTCGAGGTCCTCCGCTTCACGGACTTCCAGATCTGGTATCGCGCCGACGAAGTCTGCGCAGCTGTAAGGGCCGGGCGCCAGAAGAGAAGGCGAACTGGTGGCGATAACGCGCTGCATCCCGGCACGTTTCCCGCGCCAGAACGGGGTTAGGACGTGCGGCGGGCGGCGAGGGCTTCGTCGAGTTGGGTGCGGAGAGCGGTTGGGTCGGTGACGGGCTGCTTGCAGCTGAAGCGCTCGCAGACGTAGGCGGTGGCGCGGCCCTCGACGAGCGGGCGGGCGGCGAGCAGGGGAGTCACGTCGGCGCCGGTGTCGGGCGGGGCGCTGACCGCGACGGCTGCCGGCAGCAGGCGGCCGAACACCTCCCGGCGCAGGTCGGGTGCATCACCCACGATCGCCACCTCGAGCGGCGTGGTGACCGCCCGCTCCAGCGCGCCCAGCAGGTATGCGAACGCGGTCGGGTGCTCGCCCATGACCGGCGCGAGCGCACCGAGTACCTCGAGCGCGGCGCTCTCGTAGCGGGACTCCCCGGTGAGCGCGGCCAGCCGCAGCAGCCCGTTGGCGGCGAGCGAGTTCTCGGCCGGGGTGGCGTTGTCCTGCCAGTCCTTGGGCCGCACGATGAGGACCTCGGCGTCGTTGCCGGTGGTGAAGAACCCGCCCTCGGCGTCGTCGTGGAAGAGCCGCAGCAGGTCGTCGGCTATCGCTCGGGCCTCCGCCAGCCACGCGACGTCGTCGACCTCGGCCATCGTCACCAATGCCTCGAGCAGCGCGGCGTAGTCCTCGGCGTACGCCAGATGCCGGGCCCGGCCTTCCTGCCACGACCGCAGCAGCCGGCCCCGCTCGTTCCGCATCTCTTCGAGCAGGAAGCGCGCGTTCGCCCGCGCGACCTCCAGCCAGTCGTCACGTTCGAGCGCCGCCGCCGTTTCGGCTAGCACCCGTAGGAACAGCGCGTTCCAGGCCAGCAGCACCTTGTCGTCGAGGCCGGGACGGACGCGCTTCTCGCGCGCGGCAAACAGTTTGCGCACGGCGCGGACCACCGCGGGCGGGGCCTCCGCCGTCCGGTCGACGACGTGGAGAATGTTTCCGCGGTGGCCGGTGTGCGGATCCTCGAAGTTGCCGCCCGGCGTCACGCCGAAGTAGCGAATCACCTCGGCGGCGTCCTCGCCGCAGATCTCCTCGATCTCCTCCTGGCTCCAGACGTAGAACTTGCCCTCGACGCCCTCGGAGTCGGCGTCCTCGGCGGAGAAGAACGCGGCCTCGGACCGGTGCGTCAGATCGCGCAGCACGTATCCGATCGTCTCCTCGACGATGCGTCGGTAGCTCGGCACGCCGGTCACGAGATACGCGTGTAGGTACGCCCCTGCCAGCAGCGCCTGGTCGTACAGCATCTTCTCGAAGTGGGGGACGAGCCAGAACTCGTCCGTCGAGTACCGGTGGAACCCGCCTCCGACTTGGTCGTACATCCCACCGGCGGCCATCGCATCCAAGGACACCGTCACCATCTCGAGCGTCTCGGGCGCCTGGTTGCGCACGTACGTGCGGAGCAGGAGTTCGAGCGTCATCGCCTGCGGGAACTTGGGTGCGCCCCCGAACCCACCGAAACGCGGGTCGAACTGGGAGCGGGTCCCTTCGTGGGCCCGCGCCAGCACCTCGCTCGAGAGACCGTCACCACCCTCGCCACCTCCGCCGGCAAGGCCACCGCTGCGGCCGAGCAGCTCGTGGAGCTTGCCCGCCTGCTCGTCGAGGGTGTCGCGCCGGTTGCGCCAGGCGTCGTCGATCGCCTCCATCAGCCGCAGGAAGCCGAGCGTGCCGGGCCGGTCGTCCTTGGGAAAGTATGTCCCGCCGAAGAACGGCCGGCCGTCGGGGGCGAGGAACACGGTCATCGGCCAACCGCCGTGACCGGTCATGGCCTGCACCGCCTGCATGTAGATGCTGTCGACGTCGGGACGCTCCTCTCGGTCGACCTTGACGTTCACGAACAGGCGGTTCATGACCTCGGCGACGTCGGGGTCCTCGAACGACTCGTGCGCCATCACGTGGCACCAGTGACACGCCGAGTAGCCGACTGACAGCAGGACGGGCTTGTCATCCTTCTTGGCGCGGGCGAACGCCTCCTCGCCCCACGGGTACCAGTCGACGGGGTTGTCGGCGTGCTGGCGGAGGTACGGGCTCGTCTCGGCGGCGAGACGGTTCACGGAGGCGAACCTACCCCCGGGCGGACGCGGGGAGGCCGAGACGCTCGACCGCGGTCGCCTTGCCCCAGCGGTAGTCGGGCTTGCCCGACGGTGAGCGCACGATGCTCTCGACTAGCACGACGTCGCGCGGCGCCTTGTACGCGGCGACGTACTCCCGCGCGTGCTCGTCGAGCTCGTCGAACCCCGGCTCTGCTCCTGGACGCGGCTGTACGAGCGCGACTACCCGCTCGCCCCAGCGCTCGTCAGGGACGCCCACCACGACCGCGTCGAACACCGCCGGATGGGCCTTGAGGGCGGCCTCGACCTCCTCGGGGTAGACCTTCTCGCCGCCGGTGTTGATCGATACCGATCCGCGGCCGAGGAGCGTGATGGTGCCGTCGTCCTCGATGCGGGCGTGGTCGCCCGGCACCGACCAGCGCACCCCGTCGACGACGGGGAAGGTGGCCGCGGTCTTCTCGGCGTCCTTGTAGTAGCCGAGCGGGATCCTCCCCCGGCGAGCGAGCTTGCCGACGACGCCCGGAGGCGCGGGGAGCAGGTCGTCGTCGAGGACGGTCGTCTGGTCGTTCACCGCGAACCGCGGCGCCGAATGCACGTCACTGCCCGCAACCGTGACCGACTGACCCTGCCCACCCGACTCCGAGGACCCGTACCCGTCGATGATCAGGCTGCCCGGCAGCTTCTCGGCCAAGCGGAGCTTCACCGTGGGGGAGAGGATCGCGCCGCCCGAGAGGATGACGGTGCAGCCCGAGACGTCGATGTCCGACGCGCCGTCGTCGAGCGCCTCGACCAACGGACGGGCGAAGGCGTCGCCCACGATGACGAGGAAGTTGACCTCCTCGCGGGCGATGAGCTTCCACAGCCCCACCGGGTCGAAGTGGCGATCGGGCGAGATGATCACGGTGCCACCGGTGAACAGGGTTTGGAACGCCATCCAGTGGGCGGTCCCGTGCATGAACGGGCAGGCGGGCAGGCAGCGGGTGCGGCCGTCGCGCGCCCGGTCGGCGATCTCCTCGGGCTGTTTGATCTCGTTGCCGATGCCGCCACCGCCGAAGGCCCCGAAGAAGATGTCCTCGGCACGCCACATGACGCCCTTGGGCATCCCCGTCGTGCCGCCGGTGTAGAGGATGTAGAGGTCGTCGCTCGTCCGCGGGGGGAAGTCTCGCTCCGGGGACGCATCCGCCAGCGCGGCCTCGTACTCGACCGCGCCGAGAGCGCCGAGGTCGGCGCCGCTGTCGTCATCGACCGCCACGAAGGTGCCGAGGAGGGGCAGCTGCGGCATCACCGCCGCGAGCTTGGGCGCGAACTCACGGTGGAAGGTGACGGCCTTGGCATCGGCGTCGTCGAGCAGGTAGCGGAGCTCCTCCTCGACGTAGCGGTAGTTCACGTTGACGGGGACGGCGCGCAGCTTGAACGCCGCCAGCATCGCCTCGAGGTACTCGGTGCCGTTGTAGAGGTAGAGAGCGACGTGGTCGCCGGGACCCACGCCGCTCGACTGCAGATGGTGGGCGAGACGGTTGATGCGCTCCTCGGCGGCGGCGAAGCTCAGCCGGCGATCGCCGCACACGAGCGCCTCGCGGTCGGGGACCGTGTCGACGACCTTCTCCCACAGGTCAGCCAGGTTGTATTGCATGTGCTCGCGGTCCTATCACACACTCAGCTTCTCGAGCGCGGGCTCGAGTCGATCCCAGGCGGATGCGACGAAGGCCTCTCGCGACGACGGGTCGCCGGCGACGGCATCCGCGTGTTCCCACAACTCCGACTCGAGCGGCCCGAGGATCGACCGGATCTCGGCCAACTCGTCGTCACCGCGCTCGCCCTCGACGCGATCGCGCAGCGCGGCGAAGCGAGACCATGTTGCCGCATCCCCGAGCCCGGGAGGCACGCCGGTCGGTGGGAACGTAGGCACGTAGATGCTGGCGCACGGGCTGCCGAGCGCGATCCAAGCCCGCAGGGGCGTGCCGTCGTCCTCCGGCAGCTCGGCCACCATCGACGCGTTCGTCACCTGGTAGTCGCGCACGTGCATACAGACGGTGACGCCCGTCCAGTCGTCATGGACGTCGGTCGGCGGCGGTGAGACATCGCTCGGATCGCCACCGGGCGCGCCCCACGGTCGGTCACCGTGGTGGCGGAGGGTGGCGACGACGTCGGCGGGTGTCAACGCAGCCGCGCCGGTCGCGACGCACCGCCGGGTCGCGGCGAGGCGGTGGTCGGCGATCCCGGTGGGGGCGCCCGGGTCGCGCCACTCATCGAAGTCGGTCCCCGGCGCGACATCACTCGACGCCCGGGTCCAATCCGCGCCCAACGTGATGCGGTTGGAGATGGCCGCGCCGTCCTCGACCTGCCGGGCCCCCCAGGTCCGGGCGCTGGTCTCGAGCACCCACGCGCTCGTCGGATCGGCCACCAGGAACGAGGAGAAGTAGGGCTCGTCGTGGTCGGCCTCGCCGCTGCCGCCCTGGCCGTGCCGCTCCAGGAGCTCCGTCATGTGTGCGAGTGCCTCGTCGGCGCTCCGACCGCGCTCGAGGCCGAGGCGGACCAGATCCATCCCCAGGAGCCCGGGCTCGGCCGCGTGCGGATCGTCGACCGTGTACAGCTTCTCGTTGCCGATCGCGACGCGGTGCTCGTTGATCCCGTGCTCGAGCCCCCACATCCACGTCGGCCGCGAGCCCAGCAGTCGCGCCGCGCCGGCGTCTCCGAGATCGAGATGGGTGGTGCGCAACCGGCCGCCGCCGGCCCGCCCCCGATGCACCTCCGCGACCTGTGCCTCAGCCACCGGTCGGTCGGAGTTCTTCCCGAACAGCGTCCGGCCGGCGCCGATCGCGCACAGCGTGTCGCACACGCCGGTCAGCGTATTCGGGTCAGAAGTCGGTGCCGCCGTCGACGGGGATGGTCGCGCCCACCACGAACCCGGCCGGCTCCGAACACAGGAACACGGTCATCGCCGCCACCTCCTCGGGCAGCCCCACCCGTCCGAGGTCGTTGGGAGCGCCGAAGTCGCGGGTGACGGCGGCGTAGGCGGCCTCGAGCGGGCCGTCGGGGAGGCCGACGCGGTCGGCGTCCTCCAGGTACGCCTCGAGCGCGGGCGACATCACCGTGCCCGGGCACACCGTGTTCACGACGATGCCGTCGGGCGCGAGCGACCGGGCGAGGTTCTTCGACGCGCTGGCCAGCGCCGCCTTGGCCGCGGTGTAGCCGATCAGACCCGGCGCCTGGTGACGGATCGACGTGGCGGCGAGGTTCACGACCCGGGCGAATGACGCCTTGCGCAGCAAGGGGAGGGCCGCCCGCACCGTGCGCACCATCGTCAGTACGCCCAGGTCGAAGTACTCCATCCAGTCGTTGTCGCTCAGGTCGTCGAGCGCACCGATCCGGGTGGGCCCGGCGGCGTTGACGAGCGCGTTGAGCTCGCCCCAGCGCTCGTCGAGGAAGCTGAACGCTGCTTCCACCTCGCCGGTGTCGAGCAGGTCGCACTGGAGACCGATGGCGTCGGCCGCGCCCGCGGTGGCGAGCTCGGTCTCCGCCTCACGCAGCTCGGGATCGGTGCGGGCCAGCACCGCGACCCGACAGCCTTCGGCTGCGAGCAGCTCCGCGGTCGCCCGGCCCATCCCGCGTGAGCCGCCGGCGATGACCACCGCGCGTCCCCGGAGCCCGAGGTCCATGTAGTCGGAATCTACGCCGTCACGCGGTGAGATGCCGGGCAAACGCGCCGGCTCCGAGCGGCTCGCCGGTGGCGCGCTCGACGAGCCGGTCCCAGCGCAGCGACGCGCCGGGGGCGAAGAAGTCGTCGACGAGCAGGCGGCCGGCGTCGACGTGGTCGACGAGGCCGGTGGCGCGCGCCGCGACCGCGTCGCCGAGCTGCGACGCGACCAGCTCCCCGTACAGGTAGTTCTGGTAGTACACGGGCGCGACGGTTAGGTGGATCTTGGACGCCCACGCTGCCTCCGCCGATCCCGGCTCGGGCCGGTGCAGCAGCTGGAACCGCTCGACGATGTCCCACCACCGCGCCTCATGGTCGGCGGACGGATTGGCATAGAGGCCGCGCTCGAAAGTGGTCATGACCAGCACCCAGCGGGCGAACACCAGGAGGTTCGCCCGACGCGACTCCGCCAGCCGGGGCGCGAGCTCGTCGATGCGGGTGGCGTCGATGCCCGCGATCCTGCGCAGCCAGTTCGGATCGCGCGGGAGTCGACCGAAGAGCATCGCGACGCCTTCGGTCGTCAGCGCGTGGGTGGCGGCCCGCAGGAGCCAGGGGAGCCTCCGGTCGATCCCACGGTCGTAGGTAGCGTGCCCGAACTCGTGCAGCATTGTGTCCATCCACCGCTCGCTGGGCTCGACGTTGCAGAGGACGCGCACATCACCCTCGCGGTCGATGTCGATGCAGAACGCGTGCTGGCTCTTGCCCTCGCGTGCGAACAGGTCGCTCTGCTCGAGGACCGGGCGCAGGTCGAGGCCGAGGCCGTCGTAGGTGCGCAGCGTGAGCCCCTCGATGTCGGCGTCCTCGAAGATCGGGTCGAGGTCGACCGCGCCCGCCACCGGCGGGTCCTGGAAGAACGGGTCGTCGTAGTGCCAGGGCCGGAGGTCGGCGACGCCGCAGCCGAAGCGAGCGGCCAGCGACTGGTCGAGGCGGCCCTTCCACTCCGTGAACGGTCCGGCGGTCGCCCGGTCGACCTCGTCGAGGGTGGCGAAGAGCCGGCCTTCGTCGAGCTCGCCGGTGGCGAGGGCGAGCTCGAAGTGGTCGCGGTAGCCGAGCCCGCGGGCCGCCTGGTTGCGAAGCTCCGCCAGCTCCCGGACCTGCTCCGCCACCTGCGCGCCAACCTGTTTGGACGCCTGCCACGCCACCTTGCGCTCGCCGGTGTCGTCGCTCGAACGCAGGATCTCGAGGATGTGGTTGTCGTCGACCCGCTGCCCGCCGATCTCGCCCCGGTGCGAGTTGAACGTCGCCTCGACCTCCACTTCGAGCCCGACCAGCCGCCGCCGGAGAGCCTCGGGCACCTGGTGAGGCGCGAACGCGTCGTGGAGCACGTCGAGCTGGCGACGTACGAGGGGGTCGTCGACGTCGGTGCCGCGCGCCTCCCGGATCGCGGCGAACGCCTCCGGATCGGCGAGCAGCGCCCGGCGCTCGAGCTCGATGCGCTCGCGGCGCTCCTTCGCCTGTTCGGAGACGTGAGTGCTCGTCTCCCACCACGCCTCCGCCAACGCGACCTCGAGCGGCCGCAACCGCGCTTCGATACCGGAGACGAGCTGTTCGGGGTCGGACACCAGCGCGACAGTCTACGGGGCGAGCCGCGCCGGACGGTCGAGGAGCCCGCGGAGCGACAGCGTGCTGCCCATCTCGTCGACTTCCTGCTGGTCGATCGCGATCCGTTGGCGCGTGGGCGCCGCTCGCGCCGCTGCCAACAGCGTGAACGGGATCCCGATCGCGTACACGAAGGGCTCACCGGTCAGGACCCACCCCGACGCACCGACGCAGACCGGAAGATCGACGAACCCGACCCGCAGCACGTACCGGACGAAGTACGACCGCACCAGAGCCCCGGCGGAGCCGACGCGCAGGCGGGCGCGCTCCGACACGACGGGAACAAGGAGGACGACGATGGTTCCGACCACAGTCGTCGCCGTGACCGCGAGCGCGACGGCCAGCGCGCTCCCCTCGGTGTCGATCGGTACGAGGAACACGAGAGGCAGCCCGATGAGCCACGAGGTCGCGTTGGCGACGAACAGGATCCAGAGCTGGCCGTGCCGGCTAGGGCCCCGCGGCGCACCTTCGCCCTCCGCCATGGGGTCAGGGTACGTTCCGCAGAGCCCCGCAACGGGGTAAGGAGGACGGCATGGCTGACATCGGATTCGGAGTGTTCGCGCCCCAGGGGTGGAAGACCGAGCTTCGCTCCATGAAGGGCGCCGAGGCGCAGTGGGCGAAGTGCCGCGA
>JACDBD010000074.1 GCA_013695115.1 Actinomycetota bacterium
ATCTCACCGGCCGAGACCGGGTACTCGTCGCCCGGCTTGGGTAACGTGCGCGCGTGGCCGACCAGCTCGACGTCGAGGCGATGCTCGAGCGCTTCCGCCAGCGGGCCGCGGCGGTGGAGGACCGGCCCCTCCCGCCGGTCGCGGGAGAGGAGCGCCAGCGCTTTGTCGAGCAGGCCCAGCTCGACTTCCAGGACTTCGCCATCGTCGGCGATGCCACCTGGGAGTTCGAGGACGGCATCCTGACGCTGCGGGTCGACCTCACGCCCAAGGACGAGTCATAGACCGCGAGACGGTCGACCAGCTGCTCTCGACGACGCGGGCGGTGCGCAAGCGCCTCGACCTCACCCGGCCGGTGCCGCGCGAGGTGATCGTGGAGTGCCTGCGGCTGGCCATCCAGGCGCCGACCGGCTCGAACCGCCAGGGCTGGCGGTGGATGATCGTGACCGACGCCGACAAGCGCGCTGCCCTCGCCGACTGGTACGGCGACGTGTTCGGGCCCTACATCGCCAGCGCCGATGACGACGCCCCCAAGTCGCGCGTCGCGGAGTCGGCGATCTGGCTGGCGGAGCACCTGCACGAGGTCCCCGTGCACGTGATCCCGTGCATCGAGGACTACACCAAGGGCGCCGCCCATGCCGGCGTGTACGCGTCGATCTACCCCGCGGTCTGGAGCTTCCAGCTGGCGTTGCGCAGCCGCGGCCTCGGCACCGTCCTCACCACGCTCCACCTCCCCCACGAGCGCGAGGCGGCCGAGCTCCTCGGGATCCCCGAAGGGTTCATCCAGGCCGCGCTGCTGCCGGTCGCCTACTACGAAGGCGAGGAGTTCAAACCCGCCAAGCGCCGCCCGGTCGAGGAGATCACGTACTGGGACGAGTGGGGGAGCACGGCCTAGCTACGGTCCCCGGGCCCACTCGTCCTTGAGCTCCGGATGCTCCAGATGGTGGTGGTGGCGGCACAGCAACCGGACGTTGGCGGTCGAGGTCTCGCCGCCGTCGATCCAGTGGATGTCGTGGTGACCGTCGCACCATTCGGGCGGACGGTCGCAACCGGGTGCCGTGCAGTGCTTGTCCCGAGCGGTGATGGCTCGACGCAGCGCCGGCGGGATCGAGCGGGTAGCCCGACCTACATCGATGGGCTGGCTGGCGCCATCGGTGATGATGCGGCTGACGCGCGCGTCGCAGGCGAGTCGCCGCGCGGTTTCGCCGCTGATCGGCTGATCGGAGCGGCCGAGCTCGGCGGCCGGCGCACCGGCGCGGCGCTCTAGCGTGACGAGATCGACCGTGAGGTTGAGGTGCGGCCGTTCGCCCCCGCTCATGGGCAGATCGCCACGGTCGAGCGCGCGCCGAGCCAACTCGACGAGGGCGTCGGCCCGTCGCTGCGACGGCGTGCGGGTGTCGTTCGGACGCGGCTTGGCGAGCGGGTCGAGCGCGCTCTTCACCATGGCGGATCCCTCGGCGTCGAGCAGACCGTCGATCGTCTCCATGCCGTCGAGAATCGGCGACATGTCGAAGCGCCGCCGGTCGTACCGCTCCGCCTCGGACTGTTGGAAGCCGTCCGCGTCGACCACGTGGCGGAAGTGCTCACAGACCTGGCGGAGGGAGCCGGGGTCGTGGTCCCGGGCGACGTCCACGAGCATGGCTTCGGCCTCGTCCCATTTCTCCGGCTCTAGGCGCTCCCTGCTATCCGCGAGCACCCGGGTGACCTGCCGGACGTGCTCGTAGCCGATGTCGCCGGCCTCGAACGCGCCGCGCGTCCGGGGCTGGTCACCGAGCCGGCGTGCGATGCGCACCCGCTCGGACGCGGCACCCGCGGTCATGCGGCCGTGGCGTCGCAGCCACGCTTTGCTCGACAGCGACCCGTCGTCGGCCCAGACGCCCGCCTCGTCCACGACCGCGAGGCGCCGCAGCGCCTGTGCCTGGAGCCGCTCGGATTCGCGGAACTGGTCGAGGGCGTCGTCGGCGATCCGCACGACCGGGACCCGGGTCAGGTCCTCTGCGGCGAGCTCGTCGATTGCGGACTGCAGACTCCCCATGACCGCCTCCTCGGGAGGGGAACGTATGTTCGTATTCTAACCCTCATCGTCGGAGAAGGCAACAGATTTCTTCTGGAGGTCTGAAGTTGTGGAAAAGTGACCCTTGCCGGTGGAGAACGGAGCCTCAGACCGCGAGCTCGTTCGCGGCGCCGTCGGTGCGGACCCGCACCGTCCGGCCCTCCCACGCCTCTCCCGTCATCGCCTGCATCACGTCGGGTTCCCGCGAGTTCGCGAGCACCCGCGCGCCCGGCGGGGTGAGCAGCGACACGATCGCGAGCGACGGCGAACCGTCCCGCTCGATCACGACGGACATCGCCTCCACCGTCGCCTCGCCGTCGTACCCTCCCGCGACCGAACGACGCGGCAGCGCGTCGACCTCCGTCTGGGTCTTGGCTGGATCGACGCGCGCGAACCCGTCCGAAGGAGGCGTCGTCGAGTACAAGCCCAACGAATGCTTCGTCACGTACCAACCGAGCGCGCTCACCATCCCCACCGACCCCGGGTCGCGCCGGCAGGCGTCGACCATCGCCGCGATCGCGTGCGTGGGGTAGTCGTTGGCAGGCCCGCCCGCGAACGCGAGCCCGCCGGTGACGGTCAACGGCCGCTCGTCCCCGCCGTGTCGCCCGGTCAGCCCGAGCGCTCCCATCGCGATCTGCACCGCCGACGGGAAGCAGGAGTAGAGGTCGAAGCGGGCGACGTCATCGAGGTCGACGCCCGCGGCCGCGAACATCGCCCGTCCCGCGATCCCGATCGCAGGCGACTCGGCCAGCGACGCCCGCTCGGAGAAGAAGAAGTGGTCGTGCGCGTCTGCGCCTGCAAGAGGGAACACCAAGCGGTCATCGGGAACGCCCGCGCTGCGCGCCGCTTCGTACGAACACAGCAACACGGCCGCGGCCTGGTCGACCTCGATGTTGGCGCACATCCGCTTCGTGTACGGGAACGTGACCATGCGGTTGTCGGTCGACGGCGTCCGGATCTCCTCCGGCGACCACGCGTCTCGCGACCACGCGAAGGGATTCCCCGCCGCGACCGCCGCGAACGTCGACCACAGCTCGCTCACGTACCGCTGGTGCTCCTCGACGCTGCGACCGGCCGCCGCCCGCACTGCCGTCTCCAGCAGCGGATAGATCAGCGTCGGCGCGACCGCCAGGTGCGCCATCTCGTAGTCGTTGGTGCCGGGGCGGCCGTCGCCGAGCACCCGCGGGCACGGTGCGTCGTCGGTCTGGGCCCAGTCGAGCCACGTCTTGGGCTCTCGTCGGGCCCGCAGGCGCGTGTACATCGACTCGGCGCCGCCGAGCAGCACGACGTCGGCGTCGCCGCGGGCGACCGCGGGGGCGAGCTCGTTCACGAGCAGCTGGGGCGAGTTGCCTCCCAGCGTGGTCGTCACCGACTGCACCGGCGCCTCCCGGCCGAGCCGTCGTGCGAGCAGGGCGCCGGGGTCGAGGTACTTCCACGACACGATGTCGACGACGGCCACGGTGTCGGCGGCCGCCGCCAACCCGGGTGCCCCGGCGTCGTCGGCGGCAGCACGCGCCGCCGAGGCCAGCAGGTCGATGGGCTCGAGCGCGGCCGCCAGGTCCTCGACCCGCTGCGACCGCTGTCCGACCCCGGCGATCACCGGCGTCCGTGGATCGACCGCCATCACCCATCCTCCGGAGGGACAGGCCAGGCGGGCACGCCCGGCGACGCGCTGTCGGGGCAGATGGAGCGGTAGCGGCAGTGGCCGCACAGCGCGGCGTCGGCCACGCCCGCGAACTCCTGCTCACCCCACATCGCCTCGACGACCCCGCGTAGCTCCTCTTCGATCGCGGCCAGGTCGTCGTCGTCGGGCTCGAAGGGCTCGGGGTCGTCGAGGACCTCGGCGGAAAGGAACTCGTAGCGCAACCGCAGGCGGAGCCCCTCGTGCCGGGCGAGCGGCGCGAGTAGCCACACCTGGAGGCGCGCCCGGGGGTCGTCGGCGACCCGCTCGGTGAACGACTGACCCGTCTTGTAGTCGCGGGCGTCGAGTAGTCCCCGGTGGCGCCAGACCGCGTCGATGCGCCCGGTCGCCATGAACATGGGCGCCGGCCGGCGATGGAACCGGGCCCGCTCGACCTCGTGCTCACCGGCGGCGTCGTCGGGCGGACAACGTCGGGCGTGGCGCTCGACGAAACCCTGCAGCGCGCTCGAACCGTTCAGGCCGTGCGCGGCCAGGGTCCCCTCCACGTGCTCCGCATCGCGGCACGAGCCCTGCTGATGGATGTGGCGGAGGAGGTCGTGGACCAGCAGGCCCTGGTCGGGCGAGCCGCCGGCATCGCTCTCGGGCAGGCCCAGCAGCTGGGAGGCGAGGAACTCGCGCCGGCACCGCAGCCACGTGTCGAGCGACGACGCGCTGAGCGGGACGATGTCGCCCAGCAGCCGGTCAGGCATGGGCGGCGCAGCCGGCGACGTACCGGCAATGGGCGCACTCGAGGCCGGGCTGGGGCGTCGGGTCGGCCACCCGCGCGCGGATCACCGCCACCCGTTCGGCGAGCCACGGTCGCACCTCGGCATCCAGCACGCGGTTCACGTCGACCTCGCGCTCGATCAACGCGCCCTGCACCAGATCAGCCACGCACAGCCGGAGGGACGCGCCGCCGGCCCACCCGGCCACCCGTTCGAGCGCGAACCGCGCCTCGATCGACTCGAGCGGGTCGCCCGCGACCGGGCGGCGGGCGCCGACCCGGAGCAGCCGCAGCTCTCGGCGCCCGTCCGCATCCTCGACCGGGAGCCCGGCCGGTCCGACGAGCCGGACCCCGAGCTCGGCGACGGGCGACTCCCAGTCGTCGAGGTCGACCGCCCGCACCGCGCGATCGCCGAACAGGGTGACGTACCAGCGGCCGGCGGCCTCGTAGACCCGCTGTTCCTCGGGCTCGAGCCCGGTCACGGCCCGGAACGCGCCGAGCGTCGGGACCGCGATGTCGGTGTGCGCGAGCCTGGCCGAGTCGAACACACGGTTCGCGACGCGGAACCGCGCGTCCGAGGGACGGTTGCCACGGCGGTCGTGATGCACGCCGGCCAGCCGGCGGCCGCACATGCTCTCGGCCCACCGGAGGAGGGCGGGCGTGACGCGAGGCGACTCGGCGTCCACCGGCGCGTCGGTCTGCGTCATCGGGCCGAGGCTACGTCGGCGCCGCGCCATGGCCGGGGAAGCGCGCCCGCCTACGGTGCGAACGATGTCGGTCGTCATGGGTGAGCACGACGACCCTTACGAGGAGTCTGCGTGGGGTCGGCGGGCGCAGCCTCGCGCTCCTCGGGCTGGGCGCGGTCGCCTTCGTATGGCTCGCGGACCCGCGCCGGGACCTCCTGCCGCGGGTGCTCGTCGAGGAGGCCGGCGAGCGACGGGAGCTCGAACATGGGGAGGGCCGCCAAGCGGTGCTCGGCGCGGACCAGCTCTCGGTCGAGTGCCTCGGCCTGACCCGGCTCTCAGCTGGTGAGCGGTTGGGTGCTGCTGTCGAGGGAGGTCAAGGACTTCACCGGGTGGTCGCGAACACACGCATCGTGACGGGTGTGCCGGGGGAGCCCCGGTAGGCTGGGCGTCGGGATACCGTCCGGCGGGAGGCTCTCGTGCGCATCGCTATCGGCTCCGACCATGCTGGCTTCCGCCTCAAGGAGCACCTCAAGCAGGTGCTGAAGGAGGACGGCAACGAGGTCGACGACCTCGGGACCGACTCCGGGGAATCGGTTGACTACCCGCCCATTTGCGCAGCCGTGGGTCGCGCGGTCGCCGCCGGCCGGGCGGAGCGGGGCATCGTCCTCGGTGGCAGCGGTCAAGGCGAGCAACTCGCCGCCAACAAGGTGCGAGGCGTGCGAGCGGCCCTCTGCAACGACCTTTACACCGCCCGCTTGTCGCGAGAGCACAACGATGCCAACGTGCTCTCGATGGGCGGTCGTATCGTCGGCGAGGGCCTGGCCGACGAGATCGTCCGGCTCTGGCTGGCGACGCGGTTCGCCGGCGGTCGCCACGCCCGGCGGGTGGGCCAGATCACCGACATCGAGAACGAGACGATCGCGGAGGTCGCGAGCTCATGACCGATCCATTTGCCGCGCTCGAGACCACCGACCCCGCCATCGCCGACGTCGTGCGGCGTGAGGTGGAGCGCCAGAACACCACCCTCCAGCTGATCGCGTCGGAGAACTTCACGTCGCCGGCGGTGTTGGTGGCCCAGGGCTCGGTGCTCACCAACAAGTACTCCGAGGGGTACCCGCGGAAGCGCTACTACGGCGGGAACTACGTGGTCGACGAGGCCGAGGAACTGGCGCGTGACCGGGCGTGCGCGCTCTTCGGGGCCGAGCACGCCAACGTGCAGCCCCACTCGGGCGCCAACGCCAACATGGCGGTGTACCTTGCGCTGCTCCAGCCCGGCGACAAGGTCATGGGGATGCGGCTCGACCAGGGTGGCCACCTCACCCACGGCTCGCCGGTGAACTTCAGCGGGCGGTTGTACGACTTCGTGGCCTACGGCGTCGACGACGAGTCCGAGACGCTCGTGTACGAGGAGATCCGGGAGCTTGCGAAGCGCGAGCGTCCGAAGATGATCGTGGCGGGGGCCACCGCCTACCCCCGCGTCATCGACTTCGATGCCTTCCGGTCGATCGCGGACGAGGTCGGCGCGCTGCTCGTGGTCGACGCCGCCCATATCGCCGGGCTCATCGCCGGCGGCGCGCACCCCTCACCGATCCCGCAGGCCGACGTGGTGACGCTCACCACGCACAAGACGCTGCGCGGCCCCCGGGCCGGCGCGATCCTGTGCCGCGAGGAGTACGCCGCCGTCATCGACAAGGCCGTGTTCCCCGGTCTCCAAGGCGGGCCGCTGATGCACGTGATCGCGGCCAAGGCGGTGGCGTTCCACGAGGCGGCCCAGCCCGGGTTCCGCGACTACGCCGCCGGCATCGTCCGCAACGCCCGCGCGCTCGCCACCGGTCTCGTCGACGAGGGGTTCCGGGTGGTGTCGGCGGGCACCGACAACCACCTGATGCTGGTCGACCTCCGGCCCTTCGGCGTCACCGGCAAGGTCGCCCAGGAGGCGCTCGACCGCGCCGGCATCACCGTGAACAAGAACGCCATCCCCAACGACCCCGAGAAGCCCTTCGTCACCAGCGGCCTACGCCTCGGTACGGCGGCGGTGACCACCGCGGGCATGGGCGAGCCCGAGATGGAGGAGATCGCCTCCCTCATCGCCACCGCGCTGCGCACGCCCGACGACGAGGCTGTCGCCACCGACGTCCGCGACGCGGCGGCGCGCCTCTGCTCGAAGTACACGCCGTATCCAGAGCTCGCCTAGTGCGTGGCTATTCGGTCGTGCTGGCGGTCGCAGCCGTCAGCACGTTCCTCCTGACGTTCGTGGTGCGCCGGCTGGCGGTGCGGGTCGGCGCCGTCTCCGTGCCCGGCCCACGCAGCGTGCACGACCGGCCCACCCCGTCACTGGGCGGCGCCGGCATGTTCCTCGGCTTCCTGCTGGCGATGGCCGTCGCATCGCGGATCCCACAGTTCCGCGAGATGTTCGACGACTCGTCCGAGCCGTTCGGGTTGATCCTGGCGGCGGGGGTGATGTTCGTCGTCGGCGCCCTCGACGACTTCCGCGAGGTCTCGCCGCCGGCCAAGCTCGCCGGCCAGGTCTTCGCCGGCAGCCTGCTCTCGCTGATGGGCGTGTCGATGCTCTTCTTCCGGCTGCCGTTCGCGAGCACGGAGTACGTCGTGCTCTCGCCCGACCTCGCCCCCCTCGTGACCGTGTTGACCGTGGTCGTGATGGCGAACGCCATCAACCTCATCGACGGCCTCGACGGTCTCGCCGCCGGCATCGTGATCATCGCCGGATCCGCGCTGTTCCTCTACGCCGACCGGCTCTTCAAGGCCGGTCTGCTCGAGGGCTCCAACATCGGGCCGCTGGTCGCGGTGATCGCGGTCGGCGTGTGCCTGGGGTTCCTGCCCCACAACTTCAACCCCGCCCGCATCATCATGGGAGACGCGGGCGCCCTCTTCCTGGGACTGCTCATGGCCACCACCACGATCACGGTCGGGGGCCGCACCGCCGACCAGTTCAGCGGCCAGACCTACTTCTTCTTCGCGCCCCTCGTCATCCCGGTGGTGATCCTCGGGGTTCCGATCGTCGACACCGTGTTCGCGTTCCTGCGCCGGGTGTACCGGCGGACCGCGTTCACCGTCGCGGACAAGGACCACCTCCATCACCGGCTCATGCGCCTGGGTCACGGGCCCCGCCGCTCGGTCGTGATCCTCTGGCTGTGGACCGCGCTGCTCTCGGGGCTGGTGCTGTTCCCGACGTACACCAAGCGCGGGAATGCCATCGTCCCCTTGGGCGTGGCCGCGCTCGGTCTCCTCCTCTATGTGTACTTCCACCCCGGGGTGCGTTCGGCGCGGGATCCGGTCCTCGACGGGCCCGCACCGAGCGAGCCCGACGTGCAGAGCGAAGCCGAGGTCACCCACCTCGATGCCCATCGACGGGCGGCGGAGCAGGGCGGTTCGTAGCGCGAGCTCCCCGGTTGACGGGCCCCGACGGGGACCGATAGATTGTGAGCGAATTCACAAAGTCCTCGGGGAGGGCGGCGTGGGCGCAGAACCGCACGACCAGGCCAACGAGGAGAACCGGGGGTGGGTCCCGCCCATCGCCGGCTCCCTCTACGGCGGGTTCGGGGAGGCGCTGGCCCAGGCGTTCGAGTTCGCCGTCATCCCGGTGCTGTTCGGCGTGCTGGGCCTCTGGCTCGACGGGCGACTCGGCACCCGGCCGTGGCTCACCGTGGTGCTTCTGGTCGTCGGGATCACCGGGGTGGTAGCCCGGGCGATCTACGTGTACAAGGCGCGGGTGGAAGCGGAGGAGGAGGGGAAGCCGTGGACGCGACGCCGCAGGTAGAGCGGTCGATCGCCCTCGACCTCGCTCGTCACGCGCTCTACGTGGCTCCTGCCGTCGTACTCGTGGCCGGGCTCGTGCGGGGCGTCGACGGCGCCGCCAGCGCCGGGCTCGGCGTCGCGCTCGCGATTGCCAACTTCCTGGCCACCGCCACCGGGCTGGCCTGGGGCGCGCGACGCTCTCCCGCCACGCTCGCCGCCGTCGCCATGGGCGGGTTCGTCGTGCGCATGGGCGTCCTGCTCGGCGCGATGCTGCTCGCCGACGCGTTGTTCGGCTGGGTGGACGTCATCGTCCTGGGCATCACGCTCTTCGCCGCCCATCTCGGGTTGCTGTTCTGGGAGCTAAGGTCCGTCAGCCTCACGCTGGCCGCGCCCGGCTTGCGCCGTGACCGCAGTATCACCCCACCGACGCGTACCGGACCGGAAGGAGTGACCGAGTGACCGCGCCCCTCGGGCTCGAGTTCCCGCCGATCAGCCATTTGATCCGGTGGCCCGACCTCCTCTTCGAGGACACGCCGTACGCGATCAACAAGACGACGATCATCTACTTCCTCGCGGTGCTGATCACGCTGACGTTCTTCTTCGTCGCCGGCCGCCGCGCCCAGCTCGTACCGCGCGGCGTGCAGAACATGGCCGAGTCGAGCGTCGAGTTCGTCCGCGAAGGCATCATCATGCAGACCATCGGGCCGGACGGGCTCCGCTACCTGCCGTTCCTGCTCACGATGTTCTTCTTCATCTTCTTCATCAACATCTTCGAGATCATCCCGCTGTTCCAGTTCCCCGGGAACGCGCGGATGGCGGTGCCGTTCATCCTCGCCATCCTGGTGTGGTTCATCTACAACATCGTCGGAATCGCCAAGCAGGGGCCCCTGGGCTACCTGAAGAGCTCGACCATCCCCCCGGGCGTGCCGAAGCCGATGCTCCCGCTGATTGCGCTGATCGAGTTCGTCTCGACGTTCCTCGTGCGCCCGTTCTCGCTGGCGGTCCGGCTCTTCGCCAACATGCTCGCCGGCCACCTGATCCTGGTGACGTTCGCGGTGCTGTCGGCAGCCTTGTGGGGGAAGAACATCAGCCTCGTCATCCTGCCGTTCCCGTTCCTGCTGCTCATCGCGCTGACCGGCTTCGAGCTGCTGGTGGCGTTCCTGCAGGCGTTCATCTTCACGATCCTGACCGCCGTGTACATCGGTCTGTCCATGCATCCCGAGCACTAGCGACCCAGTTGTCAAGAGCAAGCAAACCAAGAGCAACCAAGCCAAGAGAAGACAAGTAGGAGGAAACCCCTTGCTGCTGCGCTTCCTCGCAGAACAGGACCCGGGCGAACTGGTCGACGGCCTCACCGCCCTCGGCCGGGGCGTCGTCTACGGCGGCGCCGCCATCGGCCCCGGCATCGGCATCGGTCTGGTGGTGGGCAATGCCATCACCGCCATGGCCCGACAGCCCGAGGCCGCCGGCATGGTGCGCACCACGATGTTCCTGGGCATCGCCTTCACCGAAGCGCTGGCCCTGTTCGGGTTCGTGCTCGCGTTCATCCTCTCCTAGGAGCGACCGATGCGGATGCGAACGCTGTTCGCGAGCTTCGGCCTGGGGTTGCTGGTGGCGATCGCCGCTCCCGGCGTCGCCGGCGCCGGTGAGAGCGGCGGCGAAGAGCCGACCGAGGAGCCCGATATCGACCACGCCTCCGAGGAGTGCATCCATCTCCTCGAGGACGGCGGCGAGATCGACGACTGCCAGGAGGCTCCGAGCCCGATCCTGCCCGAGGCCAACGAGATCATCTGGGGCGGGATCGCCTTCCTGATCCTGCTCGGCATCCTCTGGAAGTACGCGCTCCCGGGCGTGCAGAACATGATGAAGCAGCGCGAGGACCGCATCCGGGGCGACCTCGAGCGGGCCGAGCAGGCCAAGACCGAGGGCGAAGGCGTGCTCGCGGAGTACCAGCGCCAGCTGGCCGACGCCCGCAACGAAGCCGGGCGCATCATCGAGGAAGCGCGGCAGTCGGCCGACCAGCTCAAGCGCGACCTGACGGCGCGAGCCGAGGCCGAGGCGGCCCAGATCCGGGAGCGGGCGAGCCAGGACGTGCAGCTCGCGACCGAGCGGGCCACCACCGACCTCCAGAGCCGGATGGCCGAGCTCTCCATCGAGCTGGCGGAGAAGGTGGTCGAGCGCAGCCTCGACCGCGACACCCAGCTCGCGCTCATCGAGAGCTACATCAGCGACCTGGGGAACGGCCGCCGAGGATGAGGACGCGATGAGCCCCGACGCCGAGGCCGTCGACCGGATCGACGCCTACGCCAACGCCCTGCTCGATGTGGCGAAGGCCGAGGGCGTCCTGGGCGAGGTCGAGGACGACCTGTTCCGCTTCGCCCGTGCGTTGGAGGCCTCCGACGAGCTCCGCCTGGCGCTCACCGACCCCGCCCTGCCGCCCGAACGGCGCATGGCGGTGGTCGAGGAGCTCATGGGCGGGAAGGCGCTGGAGGCATCGGCCGCGCTGGCCGCGTTCATCGCCGGCATCGGCCGCGCCTCCGACCTGCCCGCCATCGTCGACCGCTTCGTGGAGAAGGCAGCGCGCGAGCGCCAGCGCGAGGTCGCAGAGGTGCGCAGCGCGATCCCGCTCGACGACAAGCAGCGCGACCGCCTGGCGAAGGCGCTGTCGAAGGCCACCGGGAAAGAGGTGGAGGTGAAGGTCGTCGTGGACCCCAAGGTCCTGGGCGGCGTCGTCGCCACCGTCGGCGACACCGTGATCGACGGCACCGTCCGCCACCGACTCGATCAACTGAAGGAAAGGATCTAGCTCCGCATGCCCGAGCTCACGATCAACGCCGACGAGATCGCGGCGGCGCTGCGCAAGCACGTCGAGGGCTTCCAGCCCGAGACGGCCCAGGCCCAGGTCGGACGGGTGCTCGAGGTCGGCGACGGCATCGCCCGGGTCTCGGGTCTGCCCCAGACGTCGGTGAACGAGCTGCTCGAGTTCGAGGGCGGTCACCTCGGGCTGGCGCTCAACCTCGACGAAGAGTCGATCGGCGCCGTGATCCTCGGCGAGTCCGACGTGATCGAGGAGGGCCACACCGCCCGCGCCACCGGCCGCATCCTGTCGGTGCCGGTCGGCGACGCCGTGATCGGCCGGGTGGTGAACGCCCTGGGCCAGCCCATCGACGGCAAGGGCCCGGTGAGCACCGAGACGTTCCGTCGGCTCGAGGTCCAGGCCCCCGGGATCGTCTACCGCCAGCCGGTGAAGGAGCCGCTCCAGACCGGCATCAAGGCGATCGACGCGATGACGCCCATCGGACGGGGCCAGCGCGAGCTCATCATCGGCGACCGTAAGACCGGCAAGACCACCATCGCAGTCGACACGATCATCAACCAGCGCGGCCTGGGCGTGAAGTGCATCTACGTCGGCGTCGGCCAGAAGGGCTCGACGGTCGCCCAGACCGTTGCCACCCTCGCCGACCGTGGAGCTCTCGAGTACACGGTCGTGGTCGTCGCCCCGGCGTCGGACCCCGCACCGTTCAAGTAC
>JACDBD010000090.1 GCA_013695115.1 Actinomycetota bacterium
AAGGCCGACAACGGCACCGTCACCACCAGCGGAGTGGTGTCGCTCGAAGGGGCCGAACGAGTCGCCGAGCTGTCCCGCATGCTCGCGGGCGTCGGGGAATCCGAGCACGCGCGGAGCCACGCCGCCGAGCTCCTGGAACGGGCGCAGCGAACCGGACCGCGCGCCGAACGCCTTCGTGCCGCCGCGCCGGCCGAGGCCGACGGGTGAGAGGCCTGCTCGCGCGGCGGGCGGCGCGTCGCCGCGCTCCCGCTGGGATCACCGGGGCGGCCCGGGTGGATCGGCGCACGAAGGATCTCGTGAAACGGCTGGGGCCGGGCGAGGTCGCGGTCATCGCCCACCGTGACCTCGACCGCGTCGCGGCCGAAGGCCTCATCGACGCCGAGGTCGCCGCGGTCGTCAACGCCGACGCGTCGATCTCGGGCCGCTACCCGAACGGGGGCCCGATCCGGATCGTGCGGGCCGGGATCGCGCTCGTCGACCGGGTGGGATCGGACGCGTTCGAACGAATGGCTGAGGGCGACGTGCTGCGTGTCGTCGACGGTGACGTCTACCGGGGAAAGGAGCTGATCGCGCAGGGTCACCGGCTCACCGCCGACGAGATCGAAGCCGCCATGGCCGAAGCCCGCTCCGCGATCGGCATCGAGCTCGAGCGGTTCGCGGTCAACACCCTGGAGCACATCCAGGGCGAGGCCCGACTCACCTTCGAGCCGGTCAAGCTCCCGCCCCTCGCCACCCGCTTCGACGGCCGCCACGCGCTCGTGGTCGTCCGCGGGCACGACTACCGCAGCGACCTCGCCGCCCTCCGTTCGTACATCCGCGAGTACCGGCCCGTCCTCATCGGTGTCGACGGAGGCGCCGACGCGCTGCTCGAGCGTGGCTTCAAGCCGGAGATCATCATCGGCGACTTCGACTCGGTCTCCGAGCGGGCGCTCGCCACCGGCGCCGAGCTCGTCCACCACGTGCACCGCGACGGCCGGGCGCCCGGACGCGAGGCGCTCATCTCCGGCGGGCGGCCGTACCACGAGTTCGTGGCCGACGGCACCAGCGAGGACGTCGCCATGCTCCTCGCCTACGAGGCCGGCGCGCAGCTCATCGTCGCCGTCGGTACGCACGCGACGATGGTCGAGTTCCTCGACAAGGGCCGACGGGGCATGTCGTCGACGTTCCTCACCCGGCTCCGGCTCGGGCCGCTCCTCGTCGACGCCAAAGGCGTCAACCGCCTCTACGAAGGCCGGGTGCGCCGTCGCGATCTGCTGCTGCTCGTCGGCGCCGCGCTGCTGGCGATGCTGGTCGTCACGATCGTGGCCGAGCCGCTGCACGTGTTCATCGACGGGCTCCGGCTGACGCTCGAGGACCTCTGGCGCTCCGTCACGGATCGCTTCTGACAGGCTCTCTACCGGCCGATGATCAACTTCCGCTTCCACCTCGTGTCCCTCATCGCGGTCTTCCTCGCGCTCGCGCTCGGGGTTGTCATGGGCGCGACCGTCATCGACCAGGCGATCGTCGACAGCCTCAACACCCGGATCGACGACGTGCGCAACGAGGCGAACGCCCAGCGGTCCGAGAACAGCGACCTGCGCCGGGAGCTCGACCGCCTGCGTTCCTATGTCGAGGGCACTGACGACTTCGCCGTGGCCGGGCGCCTCGACGGCGTCCCAGTCGCAGTCATGGCGTTGCGGAACGTGGACGGCGACACCGTCAACCGGGCGGTCGAGCTCGCCCAGGTGGCGGGCGCGGCCGCTCCGGGCGTCCTCTGGTTGGAAGAGAAGTGGCTGCTCGCCGACGACGAATCGATCCAGCAGCTGGCCGACGTGTTGGGCGCGCCCGGGGACGACCGCACGACGCTGCGGGACTCGGCGCTGGCCGCATTGGGCGACCGGCTCGCGGCCGGGAGCGCCCCTCTCGGAACCGACCTGCTCGTCACGCTGGTCGAGTCGGGGTTCGTCACCTTCGAGGCGGTCGGAGACGAGGCGAGCGACGAGTTCTCCCTGACCAGCTGGCCCGGCACCGACGCCCGCGTGCTCCTCGTCGACGGGACCGACTCGAACGTCGAGATGAACGGGGTGGTCGAACCGGCCACCCGCGCGTTCGTCGCCTCCGAGGTCCCGCTGGTCGTGGGCGAGGTGTTCCGCGAGCAAGAGGACGGGCCCGACCGGGGGAGCCGCCTCGCTGCGGTGCGAGACGACGACGACCTGAGAGCAGTCGTGTCGACGGTGGACGATCTCGACCTGGCCGAGGGAAGGGTCACTGCGGTGCTCGCACTCGCCGACCTCGGGCGTGGCGTCGTCGGCCAGTACGGGTACGGAGCCGGCGCCGACCAGAGCCTGCCCGAGGCATCACCCCGGTGACCCAGCCCCAATCGGTGGCCCGCGCGGCCGCGGGTATGGGGGTCGCCACCGCGGTGTCCCGGCTCTTTGGGTTCGTGCGCGTGCTGGTGATCGCGGCTGTCCTCGGCACCACCTATCTCGGGAACACGTTCCAGGCGTCGAACTCCTTCTCCAACGTGTTGTTCGAGCTGCTGGCAGCGGGCGCACTCTCGGCTGTGCTCGTCCCCACGTTCGTCGAGCTCATCGACCGGGGCGACGAGCACGAGGCGGAGCGACTCGCCGGCAACGTGCTCGGCCGCGGGCTCGTATGGCTGGGCGTGGTCAGCGTCGTCGCGATCGCGGCTGCACCGTGGATCGCGCGGTTCCTCGCCAGCGGGGCAAGCAGTACCTCGCTGCGAGATGCCCAAGTGGAGCTGTCCACCTTCCTGCTGCGGTTCTTCATCCCGCAGGTGCTCCTCTACGCGTTCGGGACCGTCGCGATCGCAGCGCTGTACGCCAAGCGCCGCTTCGCGGTGACCGCGGTCGCGCCGATCGGCCTCACGGTCGTTCTCGTGAGCGCCCTGCTGGTGTTCCGCGCGCTCGCGGGACCGGGGAACGTCGACCTCGACCTTGCGCTGCCGGAGAAGCTGACGCTCGCCCTGGGGGCGACGTTGGGGGTGGCGGCGTTCGTCGGGGTGCCCGCCGTCGCCCTCCGGTTGACCGGGTTCCGCCTGCGTCCCCGCTTCGATCGCGGCGATCCCGCCGTCCATCGGGTGCTGCGCCTCTCGGGTTGGGCGGTGTTCCAGCACTCGATGATCGGGATCCTGCTCGTCACGGCAATCGTGATCGGTAACCGTGTCGAGGGCGGTGTCATCGCCTACCAGGTGGCGTGGGTGTTCTTCCTGGCGCCCTACGCGGTGCTCGCCCAGCCCATTCACACCACGGTCCTGCCCGAGCTGTCGCTCTCGGCGGGACGGAACGATTGGACCGCGTTCGCCGGTTCGCTCCGGTGGGCGCTCGACTCGATGGCCGTGCTGGTGATCCCGGTCTCGGTGGCCATGGTCTCGCTCGCGGAGCCGGGAATGCGCGTGGTTGTGTTCGGCGAGGCGGCCGGGGGCGGGGTGGGCCTGTTGGCGGCGGGGGTCGCGTCGCTGGCCACGGGGCTCTTCTTCTACGGCACCTTCCTCCTTCTCGCCCGCGCCTACTACGCGCTCGGCGACAGCCGGGTGCCGGCATTGGTGGCGTTGGTGACCGCGCTCGCGGGCGCGGCGGTGATGGTCGTGGCCGGTCGGGCGGTCGACGGATCCGCGGTGGTCGCGGCGATCGGGATCGGCCACAGCGTCGCCTACGCCCTGGGCGCGTGCGTGCTCGCGGTCGGGCTGTCCCGTCGCACCGGGCGGGCGATTGTCCCTGCCGCGCTACCTCGGGCCCTGGTCGTCGCGGCACCGCTGGGGGCGGCGG
>JACDBD010000095.1 GCA_013695115.1 Actinomycetota bacterium
GAGCCTGTCGAGCGCGCCCGGGTACGACCTGCCGTGTTCGTCTTCGACCTCGTTCGCCAGGAGGATGAGGCCGGCGCACGTGCCGAACACCGGGAGCCCATCGACCAGGCGCGACCGCAACGCGGCCTGCACGCCCGAACTGTCCAGGAGCTTGGCGATCGTCGTCGACTCGCCCCCGGGCAGGAACACCGCGTCGACGCCGCTCAGATGGTCGGGGAGACGGACCTCGACCGGTTCGACGCCGAGCGCCTCGAGCACCTCAGCGTGCTCGCGGAACGCTCCCTGGAGCGCGAGGACCCCGGCTTTCACCTGCTTGTCTCGCTCACTCGCTGCGGGCCGGGCCAGCCCATAACGGATTGGCCGACCCGCGGGCGCTCGTTCGCTGGCGAGCGGCTCCGCTCCCTGCGGTCGCTACGTCGCCGCGTCTCACCAACCGCGCTCGGACAGGCGCACGTCGACCTTCTCGGACTCCTCGCCCCGCATGGGCTCGCCCAGCCCCCGCGACACCTTGGCCACGATCCCGGCGTCGGCGTAGTGGGTGGTGGCTTCTACGATGGCCTTGGCCCGGGGCGCGGGGTCAGCGCTCTTGAAGATCCCGCTCCCGACGAACACCGACTGGGCGCCCAGCTGCATCACCAGTGCGGCGTCCGCGGGGGTGGCGATGCCGCCGGCGCAGAACAGCGGCACCGGCAGCTCGCCCCGCTGAGCGACCTCCTGCACGAGCTCGACTGGCGCCCGCAGCTCCTTCGCCGCCGCGAACCGCTCGGGTTCGTCGGCCACGGTGAGCCGGCGGATATCGCCGAGGATGCTGCGCAGGTGACGCACCGCCTCCTTGATGTCGCCGGTCCCGGCCTCGCCCTTGGACCGGATGAGCGCCGCCCCCTCGGAGATCCGCCGCAGCGCTTCGCCCAGGTTGGTGGCACCGCATACGAACGGAACGGTGAAGGCCCACTTGTCGACGTGATGCGCCTCGTCGGCCGGCGTCAGCACCTCGCTCTCGTCGACGTAGTCGACGCCGAGGGACTCGAGCACTTGGGCCTCGGCGAAATGCCCGATGCGGCACTTCGCCATGACCGGGATGGTCACCGCCTGCTGGATGCCCTCGATCATCACCGGGTCGCTCATGCGGGCGACCCCGCCGTCGCGGCGGATGTCGGCCGGAACCCGCTCGAGCGCCATCACCGCGGCCGCGCCGGCGTCCTCGGCAACCTTGGCGTGCTCGGGGGTGACGACGTCCATGATCACGCCGCCCCGCAGCATCTCGGCCAGTCCCCGCTTGACCCGGGCGGTGCCGGTGGCGCGATCCGGAGTCACACGCTCAGTCTACCGAGCGCCTACTCCTCGTCGGCCTGCTTCTTCTTCTTGGCTTTCGTCGTCGTGGTCGCCTCGGTCGGAGGGGGCGCCGGCGGCGGGCCGGCGACGACGTCGACGGCGGAGCCGATGGGCAGCAGCTCGACCCGCGTCGGCCCCGGCACCAGCTTGATCGGGTTCCTGGCGGCGTCGACGAACTGGGCCGGCTGCTCGGGCGCGGGGCGGACCCACCGCCCTCGGGTGAGTTGCCCGGCCGCGAACACCCAGACGTCGCCTTCACCGACCGTCTTCCCGTCGCTGTAGCCGGGGTACTCGATGAACTGCACCACGACGTTCGCCGGCGCGACCTGCGCACCCGACGCGGTCATGAACGGGGTCAGGCCGTACGAGCGGCGCCACCGCCCGAAGGCGGCGTCCCACGCGTAGGTCGGGTCGTACCCGCGGGTGAAGCCGACCCGGAACGCGGCCACCGGCTCGAGCGCGGCCCAGGTCTCGCCCGGAGCCAGGTACGTGAACAAAGGGGGCGGGGGCACCGGCTGGCCGCCGCGGTCGAAGAGCGCCTGCCCGTACCCGAAGAGGTTGCCGGGAGCGGACCGGCCGCGGTCGCGGTACATGGCGGTGCCGGTCGCGCTCTCGTCGACCAGGTTCACCGGCGCGTCGGCAATGTGGGCATTGGGACCCGGTGCGCCCCCCGAGTAGGCGAAGATCCCGCCGATGGGCCAGACGATGTTGGGGTCCATGTCCCGCACCGAGCGGATGGGCCCGACGGTCTCGGGGACGGTGGAGTTGAAGATCACCGCGAACCGCGTGATCGCGCCTTCGACAACCTCCTCGTACACGACGTCGGCAAGGTCGAGCCCGGCCTGGGGCCGGGCTGCGGGCGAGTTCTCGATCTTCACCGTGAGCGCGGGCCGGGTCAGCGACGCGCCGCTGGGATCGGGCAACCCGGTGAGCGGCGCGACCGGCGGCGGCAGAGTCGTCGTCGTGGACTCGGGAGGTGCCTTCTTCTGCTTCTTCTTGACCTCTTCCTTGTCGTCACCGCCCCCGCAGGCCGCGACCCCGGCCACGGCGAACACCGCGGTGGCGAGTAGCGCGACGGGACGACGGATCACGTACTTGGCGTCGCGGGCGCCGGCGGCGGCCCGACCAGGTCGACCGGCGACAGGTTCGGGAGCAACTCGACCCAGGTCGACCCCGGGAGCAGCTTGACCGGCTGGCCGGCAGCGTCGAAGTAATTGATGGTCTCCTCCCGGGCGGCGCGGCTCCAGGTGCCCCGGATCAGCTTCCCGTCGGAGAAGATCCAGGCCACGCCCTCGCCGATGACGTTGCCTTCACCACCCCCGGTGTACTGGGTGAACTGCACGATCACGTTGGTGGGCGCGATCTGCGCGAGGTTGCTCATCGTGAAGGGCACGCCGTCGATGTCGCGCTTCCAGGTGCGGGTGGCGGCGTCGTAGGCGTAGTTGGGCGCGTAGCCAGGCCTGAAGCCGACCCGGAACGAGGTCACGGTCTCCCCGGCGAACACCTCGCCCTCGGCGAGGTACTCGAACAGCGGCGGTGGCGGCACCGGCTGGCCACCCTTGTCGAAGAGGGCCTGCGGCCGACCGAACAGGTTGTGCGGCGCCTCCTTGGCGTCGTTGCGGAACATGGCGTCGCCGGCGGCGTTCTCGTCGATCGCGTTCACCGGCGCCTGCCTGACCTTCTCGACGTTGGGGCCGGCACCACCGGAGTACGCGAAAACTCCGCCGATCGCGGCAACAAGATCGGGGTCGATGGCCCGGACCGAGCGGATCGGGCCGACCTCGGGCGGAACTTGCGACTGGAAGATGGCGGTGAACCGGGTGATGCCGCCCTCCGTCACCTCCTCGTACACGACGTCGGCCTGGTCGACGCCGGTCTGGGGCCGGACGCACTGTCCGCCAGGCTCACAGATGTTGTCGACCTTGACCGTGAGCGCGGGCCGAGTCTGGGCGGTGTCGTCGAGGTCGGGCAGCCCGGTGAGAGGCGCAACCGCGACGACCTCCTCCTCGTTCTTGGGCTCGGCCTTCTTCTCGGTCTCGTCGTCACCGCCACCACCACAGGCAGCGAGGGCGACGGCCAGCGCGAGCACGGTCGCGAGGAAGGAACGGCGCACTTACATCTCCTTCAGAATGCGGATCCGCTCGTCGAGCGGCGGGTGGGTGTCGAAGGCGCGGTTGAGCCAGGTCCGCTTGTGCTGCTGATCACGATCGAGTGGCGACTCTATCCAGAGCTGGGCAGTGGCGCGAGTGGCGGAATGAACGACGGCTTGGTCGGCCTTGAGCTTCTCCAGGGCCGACACCAGGCCCGGCGGGTACCGGGTGAGCTGCACGCCGCTCGCATCAGCCAGCAGCTCGCGCTTGCGGCTCATGGCGAACTGCATGAGCTGGGCGACGAACGGCGCCAGGATCAAGAGGGCGAAGGCGAGGATCACGAGGAGAATTCCTAGGTTGCCGCCGCCGGAGCGGTCACGCCGGCCCCGCCCTCCGCCGAACCACATGAACCGCAGGCCGATGTCGGCCATCAGCGCGATCACGCCGACAGCGACAACCGCGACCGTCCCCACCAGGATGTCGTAGTTCTTGATGTGGGCGAGCTCGTGGGCGATCACGCCCTCGAGCTCGACCCGGTTCATCGTCTGGAGCAGCCCGGTCGTCACCGCCAGGGCGGCGTGCTTCGGGTTGCGGCCGGTGGCGAAGGCGTTCGGCGCGGGGTCGTCGACGACGTAGAGGCGAGGCTTCGGGAGCCCGGCGGCGATGCAGAGACCCTCGACCAGGTTGTGGTAGCGCCGGTACTCGGGCCCGTCGGCGGGCTTGGCCCGGCTGACTGCCAGCGCCACCTTGTCGGAGGAGTAATAGGCGAAGAACGCCATCCCGACCGCGACCACCACCGCGATCACCAGGCCGACGACGCCGAAGCCGAGCAGGATGTCGAACGCGATCGCGACCGCGGCGATCAGGACGACGAAGAAGAACAGCAGGACGAACGTCCGCCGCTTGTTGCGCGCGATCTGGTCGTACAGGAGGACCTCGTCAGTCCGCCGGGCGCCCCGGAGTCAACGCGGGCGTCAGAACTCCACCTTGACCGGTCCGGTGGCCTCGGGGTCGCCCTCGAAGTACTCCCGCTTCTCGAAGTTGAACATCCCGGCGATGACCGTGCGGGGGAACGTCTGGATCTTGTTGTTATACGAGAGCACTGAGTCGTTGTAGAACTGCCGCGAGTAGGCGATACGGTCCTCGGTCGAGGTCAGCTCCTCCTGGAGGTTCAGGAAGTTCTGGTTGGCCTTCAGGTCGGGGTACGCCTCCGCCACCGCGAACAGGCTCTTGAGCGCGCCGGAGAGGACGTTCTCGGCCTGGGCCTGCTCGGCCGGGCCCTGGGCGTTGAGGGCGTTGGCCCTCGCCTGGGTGACGGCCTCGAAGGTCGACTTCTCGTGGGCGGCGTAGCCCTTGACCGACTCGACCAGGTTGGGGATCAGGTCGTAGCGACGCTTGAGCTGCACGTCGATCTGCGACCAGGCGTTGTCGATCCGGTTCCGCAACCGGACCAGCCCGTTGTACATCAGGATGACGACAACGACGAGGACGAGGACGATTGCCCCCACGATGATGAGCCCGATCACGTAGTGCGCTCCTACTCAGGGAATGAGACCGGGCGCATCATATAGCCCCGCCCTCCAACCGCTCCCGCAGTCGCCCCATCCCTCGCTCGAGGGCGGTCAGCAACAAGGAGTGGAGCGGCGCACTGGCGGCGGCCAGGACCGCGAGCCCGTGCCCGCGAGACGAGCCGACGGCGGGGTGGTCGTCGAGTGCCCGCCCGTCGGCGTGGGTGATGACTCCCCCGACCTCGGACACGATCAGCGCGGCCGCGGCGACGTCGTACGGGAAGTTGGTGCACACCGAGCCCTCCCCCACCGCGAGGAACGCCGCCTCGGTCGCCGGGGCCTCGTCGACGATGCGGCGACCCACGTCCACGTAGGCGTCGAGCTGCCCGGTGGCGATCCGGGTCAGGTTGAACGCGGCCGAGCCGAGGTCGAAGTAGCCCCCGCCCATGCCCGACCCGTCGACGAGCTCTTCGAGCACGACACTCGTCGGCAGCAGTGGGCGCCCCCGCAGGCCTGCGGTCCAGAACAGCGCCGAGAGGTCGGTGTTCTGCGAGGGCGCGAGCGGGATCGGGGTGCCCGACGACGCCGCGCCCCGCGCGCCCATGCCCCGACGCGCCCGGAACCGGTCGCCGCTCTTGAGCTCGTGGACGACGCCGTAGGAGACGTCACCCAGACGCGCGTCCTCCGAGGGCGGCACCACCGCGATCGAGATGCAGCACGACTCCAAGCCGGCGGCCGCGGGCCGGGTGCCGTCGACCGGGTCGATCACCAGGAAGGCGCGGGGCCGCCCGTACGTCACCAGGCCGCGGTCCTCGGAGTAGAAGCCGATGTCGCCGGCGGCCGTCAGCCGTTCCTCGACGACCCGTTCGGCGACCTCGTCGATCGCGAGCGTGGCGTCGCCACCGGGGGCGCGGGCGACCCGGGTGCGTGCTCCGGCCGTTCCCAGATGCGGAGCAACCGCCGCCCGCACCAGCTCGGCGACCTCGTCGGCGAGGCGCTCGATCTCGGTCACGGATCAGCGGGGCGGGCCGACGGCGATGGCCTCCTCGTACACGCCGACGAACCGCTCCGCCAGGGTCGCCATCGAGAGCTCGTCGGCGCGCCGCCGTCCCGCTTCGACGAGCCGGTCGCGTTGGCCGGCGTCGTCGAGCAGCCGGTGGAGGGCGAGTCGCAGGGCGTCAGGATCGCCGGGAGGCACGATCAGGGCCTCGCGGTCGGGACGGGCGACGCTTCGATACCCCGGGATATCGGACGCGATCGCGGCAACACCCGCGGCCATCGCCTCGAGCAGCACCACGCCGAACGACTCGCTCGCGACCGACGGGAAGGCGGCGATGGTCGCCCCCCGAAGACGAGCCGCCTTCTCGTGGTCGGAGATGCGGCCGAGCCACTCCACCCCGGGCACGTTGCGCGCCCGAAGCTCGTCGGTCTGGGCACCCTCGCCCGCGACCCAGAGCACGGCGTCGCGATCGAGCTCGGCGAACGCGTCCAACAGCACCGCGAGACCTTTGCGGGGCTCGTGCCGGCCGACGAAGACGATCGCGGGGCGAGTGCTCGGCCACGGGTCGGCGCTCGCGTAGCGCTCCACCTCGACCCCGTTCGGAAGCAGCTGGTAGCTGCCGCCGAAGGCTTCTTCGGCCTCGCGGCGCGCCTCGTCCGAGACCGCGGTGCGCACCGCCAGGCGGTCCAGGAAGTGGCGCAGCGGCGGGCGGAAGAACTGGTACCAGCGGTTCGGCTCCGAGTACGACGCGTGGAACGTGCCGACAAGCGGCGCCTCGGCCGCGAGCAATGCCGCGTGCGTGGGACCGGGGACGAGCGGCTCGTGGAGGTGCACCACGTCGGGCGCGACCACCCGGAGCGCCTCCAGCGTGTGCGCAGCCGCGGCCTTCCCGGCCGCGATCGGCGCGATGGAGCCGTTGGAGGAGAAGCGCACGCTCCCACCGACCACGGTGACACCCGGTTCGGGCGGCGGTCCGTCGCACGGCGCCACCACGCGGGCGTCGACGCCCAGATCCCGGAGAGACCGGGCCAGACCGAGCACCTGGCCCTGTACCCCACCGACGAACGTGAGCGAGTACGGCGAGATGATCATGACCCTCACGCCCGTCACCCTCGCGCGCCCGCATCATCGGCGCCGTCGTCGTTGGAGGGGCGGTCGCTGGGCCAGTTGGGCTGCATGAGGTGCCACTGCTCGGGTGCGGCCCGGATCAGCTCTTCGAAGCGGTAGGCGAGCTCCTGGGTCACCCGGGTGACGTCGGCACGGAGGCGGCCTTGCCGTTCGGCGGGGACGGGTTCCTGCACGATGCCGTGGTGCCCTCCTCGCGGCCGGAAGTACACCGCCGCCGGCAGCAAGGGTGCCCCGGTGCGCAGGGCGAGAGTCGCCGGACCGGCCGGGAGCGTCGTGCGCTCGCCGAAGAACTCGACCTCGATCCCGTCGCCGGTGAGGTCTCGATCGCAGAGCAGGCACACCACCCGACTGTCGCGCAGCGCTCGCAACACGGCCCCGCCGGCCTCGGGACCCAACGGGACGACCTCCATGCCGAGCCGGCGCCGGGTGTCGGCGAACCAGTCGAAGAGCTCGGGCGGCTCGATTGGTTCGACCACGACTGTCGGCGGATAGCCCTGCACCGACAGCCACGCCCCGGCGTAGTCCCACGCGCCGACATGGGGCAGCGCCAGGATCGAGCCGGTGCCGGCCTCGCAGCCCGCGACGATCCGGTCGAACCCGTCCACCATGTTCCTGTCGGCCAGCAGCTCGTCCCGATCGAGGTCGCTCCGCAGGTGGAACAGCTCGAACCAGTAACGCCCGTACGAGTCGAAGGTCTGGGACACCGCCCGCCGGAGCGCGGCCCCGCGCAACCGTCCGTCGGTGGCGCGCTGGAGGTTGCGCTCGACCTGCCGCCGCTTCTCCGGCGTCGCCACCGACGACAGCCGAGCCAGCGCTCGCGCCCCTGGTTCAGCCAGCGACTCGGGGAGCACGCGACCGACAACCGACGCCGCCCGGTACGCGAAGTACGACGC
>JACDBD010000123.1 GCA_013695115.1 Actinomycetota bacterium
TGGTACGAGTCCCATCGCGGCTCGAGCCGCACGTAGACGTGGACGCCGCGGTTGCCGGTTGTTTTCGGGTAGCCGACGATGCCGAGCTCGTCCAGGAACGCCCGGACTGCCGCCGCCGCCGCCCGCACGTGGGTGAAGTCGGTGCCGGGCTGCGGATCGAGGTCGAGTCGGAGCTCGTCGGAGTGGTCGGAGTCGTCGGCGAGGTACGGCCACACGTGGAAGCCGAGGCACCCGATGTTGACCGCCCACACGACGTGGGCGAGGTCGGCCGCGACCAGGGCGCGCGACGTCGTGCCGTTGGGCGTGCTGACAATCGTCGTCTCCAGCCAGTCGGGTGCGCTCTTGGGCACGCGCTTCTGGAAGAACGACGGTCCGTCCGCGCCTTCGGGGAACCGCTGCATGAGCGTCGGCCGGCCGCCCATCGTGCGCATGAGCGGCTCGGCGAAGCGGAGGTAGTGGTTGACGAGATCGAGCTTCGTCTCCCCGTGCTCGGAGAAGAACACCTTGTCGGGGTGGGTGACGCCGACCTCGCGCCCGTCGATCTCGAGGACGTGCTCGTCACTCGGTGTCACGGCCCTTGCACCGTAGTCACTCGTCCAGACCGAACACCCGGCGCTCGTCCTCGAGGGCGAACGACCCATACTGCACCGCTCCGGCCGGCTGGTAGACGTGGATCGCGACTCCGGTGCTCGTGGTCTTGGTGTCGACCAGACTCAGAGCGGCCGGCGCGTTCCCTTCTCGGAAGAGACGGTGCCCGCTGCCCAGGACGACCGGGTATTCCCACAGGCGGTACTCGTCGATGAGGTTGTGCTCCATCAGCGTCTGGGCAAGGTCGCCGCTGCCGTGGACCTGGAGCTCGTTCCCGGGCTGGCGTTTCAAGTTCGCGACCTCGTCCGCCACGACGCCTTCGAGCAGCGTTGAGTTGTTCCACTCCACTTTGTCCAGGGTCTTCGACGCCACGTACTTCGGGAGGCGGTTCAGCTTGTTGGCGACGGGGTCGTCGTCGTCGTCGGTCATGTGGGGCCAGTGGGCGGCGAAGATCTCATAGGTCTTCCGCCCCAGCAGGAAGCTGTCCGCCGCCGCGAACCACTCGTCGACGAACCGTCCCATGTCTTCGTCGGCGTAGGGAACGAGCCAACCACCGTGGTCGAACCCGCCACTCGGGTCCTCGTCGGGCCCGCCCGGGGCCTGCATGACCCCATCCAGAGACAGGAACGTGGTCATCGTCAGCTTCATCATGACCTCCGTCGTTGCGGTCACGGGGTAGACCGGCCGAGTTCGCCGAGCTCATCGGTCGTCGAGGATGTAACGGGGTCCGGGACCGCGTTCGGCGGCTTCGTCGCCGGGGTTGAGCAGTCGACATGCCTGCATCGACAGACAGCCGCACCCGATGCAGCCGGTGAGCCGGTCGCGGAGACGCTCGAGCATGGCGATCTGGGCGTCGAGGCGGGGACGCCACGAGGCGGACAGACGCTCCCAGTCCTTCTTGGTGGGGGTGCGGTTCTCGGGGAGCGACGAGAGGGCGGTGCGGATCTCGTCGAGGGTCAAGCCGACCTGCTGGGCGATGCGGATGAAAGAAACCCGCCGCAGGATGTCGCGGGGATAGCGGCGCTGGCCGCCGTCGGACCGGGTGGCGCGGATGAGGCCTTCGGCTTCGTAGAAGCGCAGGGCGGAGTGGGCCACGCCCGTCCGTTCGCTCAGCGCACCGATGGTCAACTCGGGCTGCATGTGACGAAGGTTACCCGGCTAGGTCCTTGACCTCAAGTGAGGTTGAGGTATTACGGTCGCGAGTGTCAGCAAGACCGCGCAAGACCGCGAATGAGAGGAACGACCGGTGAAGCAGACACGAACCGCGAGCCAGACGATCGTCGACGAGGTCGCCTCCTGGCCCGGCGTCGAGGTGGACGACGGCGAGCTGGGCGAGCTCGCCTTCAAGTTCGGCCGGCGCGAGATCGGTCACCTGCACGGTGATTTCGCCGCCCATTTCAGCTTCCCGAAGTCGGTCTGGCCCGAGCTGAAGGAGCAGGGCCGGATCGACTACCACCCGGTCTTCCCCAACCGGCAGGGGCCGGCAGCGCGCCGGATCGACGACGAGGCCGACGTCCGCGACGTGATCGAGCTGCTCCGGATGAACTACGACCGCGTCGTCGCCCGCTTCGGTCTGCCGCCCGCGGCCGCTTGATCTGAGGTCGCTACTTCACGACGCCGATCAGGTGACCCTCGGGGTCGCTGAACATCCCGATCGTGAGCTGGTCCATCACGTTCTCGGGGCCCATGACCCGCGTGCCGCCGAGCGTCTCGGCCTTGGCCAGGGCCGCCTCCACGTCGGGGACCTCGACGTAGAAGGTGGAGTGGCCGTCGAAGCCCTCGGGCACGGCACCGATGCCACCGCCGATCCCGACGCCGTCGGCGTTCATGTTCTCGGTGCGGTCGACCATCCCGTAGTTCATCGGGTTCTCGGAGTTGATCTTCCAGTCGAAGAGGTCGGAGTAGAAAGGCCACAGCTTGGCGGCGTCCTTGCCCATGACCTCGAAGTGCACTACCGGCTGTCCCATGGTGGTGTCCCCTTTCCGCGGTCGGCGTTGTTCACCATTCAATACGAGTTTCGGAGGTTGGGACCGCGGGGCGGGCCGAAACTCATCGGCACCGTGGCACGACCCTCGGCATCGCTCTAGTGCACCGTCGCGCAGGTGTTGCTGACGTGGTCAGGCTGCTTGCGTGATCCTCGCCGGGTGACCATCGGTATGGTCGTGAGCCGTCGCCGAAGCGGGGGCTTCGGTTGGGTTCGCCGGTGAGCGACTCCCCCGTGGTGACGGGGCGGCCTGGTGCCGGGCTGGACCGGCGCTGATCCCAGAGGTGTCGGCGCCGGTCACGCCGGGCAGGTACGTGGCCTGCTCGACGGTGCGTGACGCGCACGGGAGTGCGCGTGGTCCCGCCGCTATGTGCGGCGATGTTGCGAGCACCGACGATGTCGCGGTGCTCTTGGTGCCCACAAGATGGGCACGCGAAGTTCCGTCCCCGTGGCTTCGTGGTGCGGGACCCGCACTGGGGGCAGGTCGACGAGGTGGCGCGTTCGTCGACCTTGAAGACCTGGATGCCGGCGGCTTGGGCTTTGTCGCGCATCGCGCCGACGAGGTGGGTGCGTCGCCATTGCCGTAGGCGGAGGTTCTGGTGGCGTCCCAGGCTTCGAGTGGTGATCCCGGCGAGGTCACCGATCGCGAGCGTGCCGACGCGGCGCTCGAGGGCCCAGGTGACAACGCTCTTGGCGGCCTGGTGGTGAGCGAGGCGTACTCGGCGGCGATGCTTGGTCTCAGCGCGGCGCTGCGCGGCCCGGAGCTTCCGCCACCGACGTGACCCGCGCTGGCCCCGCCGAGGTGCCTTCCGACCCATGTGGGACGCCCGGGCTTTCGTGTCGGCGAGATGGAGGCGCTCCTCGGCGCGGATCGCCCGCCCCGACACGAACAGAGCCGCATCCCCGCTCGCAGCGGCGAAGGGATGGATGATCCCCACGTCGACGCCGGCGACCCGCCCCGGGTCGATGTCATGGACCGCGACTGGGACCGCCGAGGTGACGTCGAGGAACAGCCGCCCGGCCTCGCACACAAGCGTGACCGAACGGAGCTGTCCGGTCGGATAGGGGATTTCCCGACCAAGACGCAGCCACAACTCCGGCTGCCCCCCTGCGACCGACAGCCGCACCCGCCGACCGTGCAGCACGAAGGTTCCGTGGTATCAGCGGACAGGGAACAACGCCCGCTTACGTCGCGGATAGCGCGCCCGCTCCCCCCGGCGACGGCGCCGCGCCGTCTCGAAGAATGCCTCTGAATACCGCCGAACCACCGAGCGGACCGCGGTCACCGACAATTCGCCGCAAGCAACGCCCGCGACCTCGCGGCACCACTCCTGGTAATTCGCGACCGGTCTCGCGCCATGCGCGAAACGGTACGCGTTCACGTCGATCAGCGCCGCCCACACATCCCCCGCCGATCGCAGTAGCGCGAAGCAGCGTCGGGCCTGACCTTTGGTCACCCGCAAGCCCACACGCGCCGTCCGATGCACCGACTCCATACCCCGACGATAATGACGGGGTATGACAACAAAGACTTCCGCGACGCCCTACTAGCGTCGCTCCCAATGGCGCGGGAGGCAGCGTTCTTCGACCTCGACCGGACGCTCCTGCGCGGGTCGAGCGGCCCGTTCCTCTCGGCCGAGCTGCGGGCGGCCGGGCTCCTCGGCGACGGCTCGATCCCGGGGTTGGGGCTCCTGAATCGGATCTACGACGTGTTCGGCGAGAGCCGGCCGATCATGGCGCTCACGCGCCGGGCGGCCCGCCAGGCGAACGGCTGGAACGTCGAGCGCGTGCAGCAAGCAGGCCTCGATGCGGCGCAGGCCCTCGTCGACCGGATCCAGCCCTTTGCCGCCCCGCTGTTCCGGCAGCACCGAGAGGCCGGCCGGCTGGTCGTCCTCGCGACCACCACGCCCTATGACCTCGTCAAGCCCCTGGCCGACGCGCTCGGGCTCGACGACGTGGTCGCGACCCGGTACACGGTGCGGGACGGCACCTACGACGGCTCGGTCGCCGGGGAATTCGTATGGGGCCCGGCCAAACGTGACGCGGTCAAGAAGTGGGCCGACGACCACGGCGTACCCCTCGCCGACAGCTGGGCGTACTCCGACAGCTACTTCGACGCGCCGCTCCTGTCGGCCGTCGGGCACCCGTTCGCGGTGAACCCCGACCCCCGGCTCCAGCTGCTGGCGCTGCTGCGGCGCTGGCCGGTCATCCATCTCGACGCACCTCCGGGCGTGCCCAAGCTGCTCGGCGTCGAGCCCCAGCAGCTCCTTCACCTGCTGTTCCGGCCCGAGCTCATCCGGTACGCCCGCTTCGACATCCCCGGCGTCGAGCAGATCCCGGCCTCGGGGCCGGCGATCCTCGTCGCCAACCACCGCAGCTACTTCGACGTGATCGCCCTGGGCATCGCGATCGCCCGCCGGGGCCGGCCGGTCCGGATGCTCGGCAAGAAGGAGGTGTTCGAGGCGCCGGTCCTGGGACCGATCGCCCGCGCCCTGGGCGGGATCCCGGTCGACCGGGGCACCGGCTCGGACGAGCCGCTCCGCGAGGCCGCCCGCGCCCTCGAAGGCGGCGAGGTGGTCGCGATCCTTCCGCAGGGCACGATTCCCCGCGGGCGGGCCTTCTTCGAACCGGAGCTCCAGGGGCGATGGGGCGCGGTCAAGCTCGCGGCGATGACGAAGGCGCCGGTGATTCCGGGGGGGTTGTGGGGCACCGAGCACGTCTGGCCCCGGAATTCGCGCGTACCGCTCGTGTGGAACGTGACCGGCCCGCCGCTCATCAGGATCCGGGTGGGTGCCCCGGTGCCGCTCGAGTACGAGAGCGCCGACGTCGACACGCAGCGGGTCATGCGCGCGATCGTCGACCTTCTCCCACCCGAGGGCCGGGTGCGGCGCGACCCGACACCGGAGGAGCTGGCCCGCACATTCCCACCCGGCCATGCCCCCGGGTAGGGCGGCGCGCGCCGCATGACCGTCGACCTCGAACCGGCCGCGCGACGAATGGCTGACCTGGTCCGCGGCGTTCCCGACGAACTGCTCGACGCCGCGACGCCGTGCCCCGAGTACACGCTCGGCGACCTGGTGGACCACGTCGGCGGATTGGCGCTCGCGTTCACTGCCGCCGCGACCAAGGCCAAAGACGACGCCTCGGCGCAGGGTCCGTCGGGCGACGCGTCCCGGCTGGGCGACGACTGGCGCACGCGCATCCCCCGCGACCTGGCTGCCCTGGCGGAGGCATGGCGCGACCCGGGGGCGTGGAGCGGGGTGACGCAGGCCGGAGGGCTCGAGCTGCCGGGGGAGGTGGCCGGTCTCGTCGCGCTGGACGAGCTCGTGATCCATGGTTGGGATGTCGCTCGCGCCCGCGGGCAGGCCTACGACTGCGACCCACGGTCGCTCGATGCCGTGCACGGCTTCGTCGCCCAGTTCTCGGGCCCCGGGCAGGAGGCGGCACGCGCCGGGCTCTTCGGGCCCGTGGTCGAGGTGCCGGAGGACGCGCCGTTGCTCGATCGGGTGATCGGGCTCGCCGGGCGTGATCCCGGCGGGACACCCGACTGAACCACCTCGATCGCCGCCAACGAGGTCAGCGCATCCGCTGCGAGAGACCTGACGACGCGAAGGGATCGAGTTGATACCTAGAGACGCGCTGACGGCCGTGCGGGGCTCGATCAGCCGTCCATGACGCGCCCTGTCGGCGTGAACCGGACCGGGAGCTGCTCCAAAGTCGTCATGAACCGGGGTGGCGGATCGTTAGTGGCGGGCTCGAGGTCGGGAAGGCGACACAGGAGGCGGTCGACCATCGTGACCACCTCGAGGCGGGCGAGGCTGGCGCCCAGGCAGAAATGGGCGCCGAAGCCGAAGGCGAGATGGTCGTTGGGGGACCGTTCGACGTCGAACCGCTCTGGATCGTCGAAATGGGACTCGTCGAAGTCGGCCGACTCGTACAGCACGAGCACCTTGTCGCCGGCCCGGAGCCGCTGCCCCACGAGCTCGACGTCGTGGGTGACGGTTCGGTTCATGTTCTTGATCGGCGAAACCCATCGCAGCATCTCCTCCACTGCGCTCGGGAGTAGTCGAGCGTCGCGCACGACCTTCTGTTTCTCGCTCGGGTTCAGCAGCAGCTGCTCGATGCCGCCGCTGATCACGTGGCGGGTCGTCTCGTCTCCGCCCACCAGGAGCAGGAGCGATTCGAACACGATCTCGTCGTCATCGAGGCGGTCGCCGTCGACCTCCGCGTGCACCAGAACACTCACGAGATCGTCACGCGGGTCCTCGCGGCGCGCCGCGATCATGCGGCGCGCGTACGCCTCGTACTCGCCGAAGGCGGCCGCGGCGCCCTCGATGCGCCCGGGATCGCCGCTCAGCGACGCGAGCATGTCGTCCGACCACCGCAGGAGGTCGTCGCGATCCTCGGCTGCGATGCCGAGCATGTCGCCGATGACGATCATCGGCAACGGCGCCGCGAGATCTGCGACCAGGTCGCACTCACCCCGTTCGCACACCCGGTTGATGATCTCGTCGCAGAGGCGTCCGAGGTGTGCCTCGGTCGACCGCACGCGTCCGGGCGTGAACCCCCGGTTGACGAGCTTGCGCCGCTTGAGGTGGTCGGGCGCGTCCATGTCGATCATCCACGGCAACGGACCGGTGTCGGGACGACTCCCGCCGGTGTTCGAGAAGGTCGCCGCGTCGCGTTCGACCGCCAGGACGCCGTCGTAGGTCGCGACACCCCACCAGCCGCTGTTCACATCGAAGTGCACCGGTGACCGCGCCCGCATCCACCGGTATGCCTCGCGAGCGTCGCCGTAGAAGTCTCCGGACGACAAGTCGATGTGCGGTGCCGTGGCCGCGTCCGCAGGACCGGTGCCGCCGCTCATCAGTCGGCGAACACGTCCCGGCTGAGCTGGATGAAGAACGTGTGGTCGTGGTTCTTGTTGGGATCGGTGGAGTTGTACGGCTTCGCCGAGGTTCCGTCGGGGACGACCTCCTCGGAGTAGATCGCTCCGACCGGACACACGTCCGGCTCGTAGCACGCGGTGCACGATGTGCACTCATCGGTGTTCACGTACAGCAGGCTGTCTCCGAAGATGCCGATCGCGTCGGCGTTCGCCGTGTGGGTGTTCTCGGTGACTCCACTCCCGGCCTCGGCCTCCGAGAACAGCATGTTCTTGTTGGGATCGAACTCATAGATGCACTGCACGGGGCACACATCGACACACGCACGATCCTTCACGTCGATGCACGCTTCGGTGATGATCGCCAGACCGGACACGAGCTACCTCCTCGTTATTGGCGGTAGCCCTCGACCGTATCGGCGTCTCGCACCGAGGCTTCGCTCGTGTCCTGACCGGCATCCCGCCGGGCGCGGCGCTGACGCAACAGGTCCCAGCACTGGTCGAGGGCGACCTCGACCTCGCCCAGCCGTTCGTGCTCAGCGTCGCTGAGGCCGCCGGCGCCATGCGATTGCTGCAGTTGATGCTCTTCTTCGACCAGCTGGTTGATGTTGCGGAATACGTCCTCGTCGCCCATGGCTCTCCTCCGTTCCGTCGTCGGTGATGCACGCTACTCAGAGGTCCGAGTTGCCCGACCTGTACGCCGGCACCCAGGAGTAGGAAGACGCGGCCAAGCGTGCCCTGACGCGCCTTTGATTTCGGGCCTCCGGGCCCGCTACGCCACCTACCGACTGGCAGGTAGGGTGAGAGGCACATGGATCAGCCCGCCCTGCTGGCCGAGCTCGAACCCCGCGCCGCCGAGCTCCTCGAGCGCCATCTCGCGACGGCCCGGGAGTGGTTCCCGCATCTGCTGGTTCCGTGGAGCCGGGGGCGGGATTTCGGTGCCGATGAGCATCGCGACCCCGACGATGCCCCCATCAGCGCGGCCGCCGGGAGCGCGCTGTTCGTGAACCTCCTGACCGAAGACAACCTCCCGCACTACTTCCGCACGATCTCCGACTGCTTCGGCCGTGATGACGCCTGGGGAGCCTGGACGCGCCGCTGGACCGCGGAAGAGGGACGCCACGCCATCGTGATCCGGGATTACCTCACCGTGACGCGGGCCATCGACCCGGTCGCGCTCGAACGGGCGCGGATGACCCAGGTTTCGAATGGTGTGGTGCCGGAGCCACCGTCCCTGGCCGACGGTCTCGTGTATGCGTCGCTGCAGGAGCTCGCGACGCGCATTGCGCACCACAACACCGGACGCCTGCTCTCCGACCCGGTTGGCCGCCGGATCATGACCCGGGTCGCGTCAGACGAGAACCTTCATCACCTCTTCTACCGAGACCTGACGACCGCCGCGCTCGCGATCGACCCGGCGACAGTCGTGCCCGCGATCGACAGACAGGTACGCCACTTCGCCATGCCCGGCACCGGCATCCCTGATTTCGCACGGCACGCCCGCGCGATAGCGAACGCGGGCGTCTACGACTTCGCAGCTCACCACGAACAGATTCTCGTTCCCGTGCTCTTGCGCCACTGGCGCATCGACCGTCTCCAAGGCCTGAAGGCCACTGCCGAACAGGCTCGGGAACGACTCCTCAGGCACATCGACCGCGTCGGCCGCATCGCCCGGCGTCTCGTCGAACGGCGGAAGCCGCAGCCCGCAACCTGACAGCTCCGGAAGCGCGGCGAACAACCACGCCCCCCGAGCCCCATGCTAAGGAGCGGAGGTCAGAGGCTCTCGTAGAGCGCGGCGGTGAGCGCACCCGCCCGAGGGTCGGCGGCGATCCCCGGCAGCATCTGGTTCATCACGTAACCGAAGCCCACCCCGGCGGCCGGGTCGGCGAAGCCGAGGACGCCGCCCATGCCGTTGTGTCCGAACGCCTCGTCGTTCGGCCCGAAGACCGCCGCTGGGGGCGAGGGCCTCCAGTAGCCGAGCGCATACCGCATCGGCACCAGCAGCACCTCGTCGAGCCCGGCGACGTGCTCGGTGGCGTGGGCGAGCACCGAGCCCTCCGACACGAGCCGGACGCCGTCGATCGCGCCGCCGGCGGCGAGGGCGCCGTACAGG